>JAYTEU010000331.1:0-6581 GCA_043734985.1 Chthonomonadaceae bacterium | reverse complement strand
GTGGACGGAGTATCCGAGGGGATCAGAGCTTTGCGCGCCGCCGCTGTGTCCCCGGCGCGCTAGCAGTTGCCGGAGGTTCTGCCATGGATACCCAATCGACGGATACTCCTTCAGTATATTACGGCATCGTCTCGCCTCGCTCCCGGCGGCTCCGTACGATCGGCATCGTTCTCCTCACAGCCGTCGTCGCGATGGCGCTCTATGGCTATTTCGTGCTCATGCCGTCGATTGAGCGCTCGCTTCGGGAAAACCCCATCCCAAGGCCGTCGATATCCGCCGGCCCGTCCCGGCCGGGTGGGGACAAACCGTCCACTTCAAGAGCGCAGAGAATCCGCAAATTCCAGCTCGCCGTGGCGCTCGCGTACTGGGGAGTCTGCTCGCTGCTGCTGGTGAGCGTAGTGATGGTCGCCTGGCTGGACTTTCGTGAGGTCACTCGGGTTTATGTCGAACAGCGGCGCGCGATGTGGACGAGCTCCGTGGCCACCGTCGACGACCAGCAGCCGGACGACGAGGATTGAACGACGCGTTCTGGATGCGCCGCGCGTTACGGCTCGCGGCGAAGGGCTTCGCGCCGCCCAATCCCATGGTCGGATGCGTCCTGGTGCGGAATGGCATAGTCGTCGGCGAAGGCTGCCACTCCCACGCCGGACAGCCCCACGCGGAGGCTAATGCCCTTCGGCACGCCGGAGCAGATGCAGCGGGCTCGACGGCCTATGTCAATCTGGAGCCCTGTTCCCACGTTGGCCGCACCCCTCCCTGCGCCGACGCGCTCATCCGCGCTAAGGTCGCCCGGGTAGTCTGTGCTGTAGCCGACCCCAATCCGAAAGTTGACGGATCAGGCTTCGAAAGGCTGCGTGCCGCCGGCATCTCCGTCGACGTCGGGATTGCCGAGTCCGAGGCGCGTCGCCTGAACGAAGCCTTCTTTCATTACCACGCGACCGGCGCTCCCTTTGTAACGATCAAAGTCGCCGCCACCCTAGACGGCAAGACCGCTACCCGAACCAGAAGCTCGCATTGGGTTACCGGCGAGGCCGCGCGCCGATTCTCCCACCGACTTCGCGCTCAGGCGGGAGCCGTCCTCGTCGGCATCGGCACCGTGCTCGCCGACGATCCCCTGCTGACCGCACGACTAACTCCGCCTCCTCCACGCCAGCCCCTGCGCATCGTGGTAGACAGCCGCCTTCGCACGCCGCCGGAATCGAAGCTGGTCGGGTCGGCCCGGGAGTGGCCCACCGACTGTCCGCTCTTGATCGCAGCTACCGAATTAGCGGACCCCGATCGCGAGTCTGCTCTTGCGGGCGACGGAGTTGAGATACTTCGTATTCCCGCAACGCCGGACGGCCGAGTCGATCTTTCGGTCCTGATCCAAATTCTGGGAGTACGCCAAATCATCAGCGTCCTCGTGGATGGAGGCGGCGAGATGAACGCTGCCTTCGCTTTCGCCGGTCTCGCCCACAAAGCGCTGTTCTTCGTCGCGCCCAAGATCGCGGGCGGCAGGGAGGCGAAAACCGGGGTGGAAGGCAATGGCGTGCATCTGATGTCCGAGGCAATCCCCATGGAACTGCACAAAATCCGCCGCCTTGGACCGGACGTCCTCATGGAAGCGTACTTCCGACCCTGAGCGCCGGCCGTAATAACGCTCAATTTTCCCCACAGTTATTATTACCGGCACGGGAAATCTATGGTAGAATTCAAACCTGTTCCGCAAATTGGCCTGTGGTTATGAGTCTGAATCCGCAATAATACTAGTTAACGGTTAAACAGAATTCGAATGCGTAAGCAGGTGAGCGATGTTCACGGGCCTTGTTGAGTCGACCGGAAACGTCTTGGGAATTGTCCGCGAGGGGCGGTCAGCTAGATTGACCCTCTCCGCGCCCGCGATTCGGCAGGTCGCGAAAATAGGCGATAGTGTCGCCGTGAACGGATGCTGCCTGACCGTGATTGAGATCGCCGAAGTGAACGATGCGCTCACGTTCGATGCGATACCCGAAACGCTGGACCGAACCAACCTTGGAGAACTAAAGGCTGGGGATAGCGTCAACCTGGAGAGGCCGCTTGCGGCAAATGCCCGACTGGACGGACATTTCGTACAGGGACATATCGACGGAGTGGGCGTGATCCGATCGATCGAACCGGCAGACAACGCGGTGATCGTGGAGATCGCTGCGCCGGAGCCGCTGCGCCGCTACTTCGTCGAAAAGGGTTCCGTTGCCGTCGATGGCGTAAGTCTCACCGTCGCGGCGGTGCGTCCCGAATCGTTCACTATCTGGACCATCCCCCACACCCGACAGGTGACAAACCTGGGCGCGCGAGTGGTGGGAGACCGAGTCAACCTGGAGTGCGATCTGCTCGGAAAGTACATCGAGCGCCTGCTCGAAGCGCGAGGCGCATTGCCGACATGAAACCGGAGATTGCCGACCCCATGGAGAATGTTTGTACTATTGAAGCCGCTGGGCGCCGCATGCCTGGGCCCGGTCGAAAGGATCGCCGCGCAACGCGACGTGGTTTGACAGCGCGTACTCTTGGAATCGTGCGCGTGGCCTTTTTATCGGCGATTTGCTCCGCAACGCAGAACTCCGCCGGCGCCCAGACACCGGCGTCACCCGCGCAGACGCCGGCCCCGCCTGTCCAAATGCCTGCTCCAGTACTCCACCCCGGAGTCGTTCCGACGGTGACGGTCCGGCTATCTCGCCCTGTCTACACCATCCATTCGGAGGCGAAGACCGGCGCGCCGATCATGCCGCGCGATGTGGTCGCATGGGCGAGCGTCGAAGGCTGGCCGGCCGATGTGCCAAAGCCCGCAACCTATTCCTGGCATGTATTCCTGGATTGGGATTACAAGCCGTTCCCGACGCACCATTCGATCGCCCGTCTTAAATTCGAGCATCCCAGCCCATTTCCGGTGAACCTTGCCGGAGAAGTCCGAGGCGGTCGGCTGAAAATCATCGCGAAAACCACGTTTGAGGGCCGGGAGATCATTAGCCAGGCGCTGGCCGAGGTCCGTGGCGAGAATCCGCCCCGATCGGCCGTGCTCCGAGCCTTTCCGCCAAACCGGCTCGGCCTGATCGTATCCAAGATCGCGACCGCCGAAAGCGGTATGCGCCACTTCGATGCAGCGCTGGGCACGCCCGTCATCTCTCACAGCAACGATGTCGGTCTGATGCAGTTGAACGCTCCCTCAGGCGCGGTAACCGCCGAGGCGCAGGTCTGGGACTGGCGCGCCAACTTGCGGCGTGGCCTGGAGATGTTTGCGGATAAGCGGCGCACGACCGTCCTGGCATCGCGCGGCGCCGTAAATAGACGTCCCAACCCTCGCGAGATCGTCGCCGGATACGAGGATGCGGCCTGTATCAATTTCGTGCGCTGGTATATCGGCTGCCCGATGGTCGCTCCGCCCGTAGTTCCGCCGCTCTCCACGGAGTCGGGATCGGGAATGCTCATTGGCGAGCTCGATCCGGATCACGTCGCGCTCAGTCAGCTCGAAAGGGATGCAATCCGCCGCTACAATGGCGGAAGCGAGTACGCGGTAGCCCTCGTGGCAGATCCGGAAACGCTGTCTATTCGGGGAGCGGAGTGGCAGGTTGACCCTACTCGCGGCGGTGTCCGCGCGCATTCCGGAGATCCGGACTATGTCGTCCATGTGCTGCGTGCTCGCAGCGGCTTTGTCATTCCCAAACCCGCCGCGCCCGGTAAGTCCAAACATCGGCGAGCGCGCCACCGCCGTCACAAATAGGATCGCGGAAACACTGCTTGGATGTGAGGATTGCGAGCGTCGAAAGGATACGACCCAACCCGTGACAGTGCCACCCCCTGCCGAAGACTTCGCGCTCCTTGAAACCGAGGGCCGCAATCCGCGCACGATGGACCTGGATGCGCTCTCCACGCAGCAATTAGTTGCGAAGCTGCACCAGGAGAACCAGTCTGTTCTCCTGGCGGTAGAAGCGGCGCTTCCCTCTGTCACCGCCGTCGTCGATGTGTTGAGCGAACAGCTCGCGCGTGGCGGCAGGCTCTTCTATGTTGGCGCAGGCACTAGCGGCCGACTGGGCGTGCTGGACGCCAGCGAATGCCCCCCGACCTTCGGTGTATCTCCCGACCGCGTTCAAGGCATTATCGCGGGCGGAAATACCGCCCTTACAACCTCCATCGAAGGGGCGGAAGACAGTCCGGAATCCGGTGCCCAGGTGATGCGGGAGCGGTCGGTCGGGCCGAAGGACGTTGTCATCGGTATCGCCGCCAGCGGCCGGACGCCATTTGTGATCGGAGCGATGGATGTGGCGCGCAAGTCCGGCGCATTCACCGCGGCCCTCGTCAATGTCTCCAACTCCGCCATGAGCGCCCACGCGGACATCACGATCGCCGCCGTGACCGGGCCGGAGCCTGTAACAGGATCTACCCGGATGAAGGCGGGCACCGCGCAAAAATTGGTACTGAATCTCCTCACTACCGCGACGATGATTCGCCTCGGCAAAGTGTATAGTAACTTGATGGTGGACGTTCGGGCAACCAATCGCAAACTGCGCGACCGCGCCGCGCGAATAGTGATGTCCGCCGCGGATGTGGATCGTGCCGAGGCGGATGCGGCGCTTGTAGCAGCGGACGGGCATGTGAAGACCGCGATTGTGATGCTCCGCCTGAATGTGGACGGGGCCGAGGCCTGGAGAAGGCTGGAAGCTTCGGGCGGCTGGGTGCGAAACGCGCTGGAAATGGAAGGGTGATCGGAGGCAGGAGATGAGCGGCCTGGACTTCATGGGCAGAATTGCGGAAGGCAAGATTCGAGAGGCGATGGAAGAGGGCAAATTCGACAATCTGCCCGGCAGGGGTAAGCCTATCGTCTTCGACGACGATCCGTTGACTCCCTCGCACCTGCGGATGGTAAACCGTATTCTCCGAAATGCAAACGTGCTGCCGGAGTGGATGCAGATATTCCGCGACATCGAGTCGGAACGAAAGCAGCTCCTTGACCTGCGAAATCAGTTCATTCGCGAGAATCATAAGTGGAGCCTTCGCCTGGCGCGGTCGTCACAAACTCCCGGAACGGCCCGGCAGTACGCGGCATGGCATGCAAAATCCCGTACTATATATCTCCGTCTCCTCAAGAGTGTCAACACCTCCATTCTCAAATTTACCATCGTCGCGCCTTCGACCGCTCAGCCGATCGCCTCGTGCAAGGTCGACTCCGAATTGGCCCTGTTCGACCAGGATGTACCGTGCCACGCGCCAAATGTTCCGGTCCCTAATACAGGGGAGCAGTCCAAGAGCAGGCTCCGTGAGGCGGCGGCGGCGAAATACCGTGGCGGCAATTCGTGCGGTGGGGCCGAGAGCGAGTGACCGCATCCCAGGATTTCACGGCCCGCTTCGGTCTGAAGTTTCCCATTGTTCAGGCGCCGACGGGCAGCATCGCCGGGCCGGAGCTCGCCCTGGCGGTGTGCGAGGCCGGAGCCATGGGCGCGATGGCGCTCACCTGGCTCGAACCTGCTGCGGCAGCCGAAAATGTGCGCTTTCTCCTTGGCCGGACCTCCACGCCCTTCCTGATCAACTACGCGCTGGCCTTTCCACCCCAATCCATTTTCGCCGCACTGGAAGCCGGCGCGCCCATCGTAACCTTCTCGTGGGGCGATCCGTTGAGCTATGCGCCTCTCGTTCGATCGTTCGGCGCTAAGCTGGGCATTCAGGTGACCACGGCGGAGGGCGCTCGCCGCGCGATACAGCATTCGCCGGACTTCCTCGTCTGCCAGGGGGTGGAAGCGGGCGGGCACGTGCAGGCAACGCGCGGACTCCGTGCCGTCCTCGCCGAAGTGCTCGCCGCAGCCGAAGGAGTGCCGGTCGTAGCTTCCGGCGGTATCGGCGATGGTGCCGCCATTGCGGAGGCGCTCAAGATGGGCGCGTCTGCTGCCATGCTGGGCACGCGGTTCGTCGCGACGCAGGAGAGCGGGGCGCATCCGGAATACAAACGTCTCCTGGTTCAGGCACAAAGTGACGACGCTTCACTCACCGTCTGCTTCGACGGAGGCTGGCCCTATGCCCCGCACCGCGTACTCCGCAACGCCACACTGGAGGCGTGGGAGGCCCAAGGCTGTCCACCGACCGGCAGGCGTCCCGGTGAGGGCGACGTGCTCGGCGCAAACGCTTCCGGCGAACCTATCCTCCGTTACGAAGACACCGCGCCGCGCGCCGGCTTCCAGGGCGACATCGCCGCCATGTGCTGCTACGCCGGAACCTCCTGCTCCGCCATCCACGACCTCCCCTCCGCGCGTGATCTCGTCCCCCGTCTCTGGGATGAGGCCGTCTCAGCCATAGGCTCGCCATAGCCGGAGCGGTAGGGCCGATATCCGCGCATATAGTTCACAGGCGCTTCCTAAGTGTAATTCGCCGATGGTCATTGCCTACCTGAACAATATATGGCCGGAGTGCAACTAACAGAATACAGTGTTTCGGTCCAATGATCGATTTTCAATAACGAACGCGGGCCTGTCAGTAGCGCATTGTGTCCTAAGAAACTCTGCCTTAACCGGTAGACATTTGGCTGTATGTGATACCGCAAATCGTTTCTTAGGTGTGTGACGTGCCGCTAGGCCCGTCTG
>JAYTEU010000330.1:0-6806 GCA_043734985.1 Chthonomonadaceae bacterium | reverse complement strand
GCCCGCTGGATCAGCACGGCGAAGCGCATCTCCTCGAACATATCCATGGCATTATTCGAAGCGACGCTGTCCGAGCCAAGCCCGACTCGCTCCTGGGCTGGGGCCGAACCGTCCGGAGCAATATCTCGCAGTATCCCGATGGGGGCCACGCCCGCGCCCAGCTTCGCGTTGGACTTCGGGCAGTGCGCCCAGGCGGCTTTGCGATCTCGAATAATGTCGCGGTCGGAAGCCGATACCTGGACGCCATGCACCAGCAGCGTTCGCGGTCCAACGATACCGAGGCCGTCGAGGTACGCGACCGTGCTGCCTCCAGGCGTCTCCCACGTTATACCCCGTCGGCCATACATCTCCGCAAATGCGCCTGTTCCGGAGCGAAGAAGCTCGGCCTCCGCCTGCGATTCCGCCGCGTGAATGCAGACGGGAAGGCTCTCCGCGGCCGCGTACTCCGCAAGTGCGCGCATTAACCGGGGACGAACCGTGTAGGGCGCATGGGGCGAGATTCCGGCGTGAAGGCGCGTCCCCTCCGTGCGAGCCCGCATGGATTCAACGCGTCCGCGAAGCTCCGCGACGATCTCCTCGACCGTGCGAAGCTCATCGATTCCGAACACTTCCTGGTAGATGTTTCCACCCAGCCCGAAATCTCGACCCGCGCTAAACGCCGCGCCGCTGAACGTGCAGTCGCCTATCGCCGTCACGCCTCCGGCCACGGCCTCTGCCGCGCCCCAGGCTGCCGAGGCAAGCCAATCCTCCGGCGTGAGCGTCGCCGCGCGTGCCGTCAGCTCGCGGATCCAGGGAAAGAACTCCAGATCCTCCAGCAGCCCACGCATTACCGTGTAGTCGAGATGAGTATGAACGTTGACTAGGCCCGGCATGAGGATGGCGTCGCCAAAGTCATCGACAGCCGGCCCGGAATCCGTCGAGGCTGGTCTAACCGCGACGATACGATCGCCGGAGATCACGACCTCGCCATCGGCGATAGGCGGACCGGCGACCGGAAGCACCCAGGCAGCGCGCAGCGTTAGGGGTTTAAAGTTAGACATTAGGCAGTAGGCAGTAGGCAGTAGGCAGTAGGCAGTGGATTTTCCGACTGCCGATTGCCGATTGCCTAATTCTGATCCCACGTGCAGCAGGAGTTTGCCCGGCCGGCGTGGACGGTGGGGCGGATGAGCGCTCTTGTGCTGTTCGCGTCGTCGAAAGTGTCATGCCCCGAGGATGCGCCGTAGGGTGGGATCGGCGTTCGGCCTTCGGCGGCCACCAGACGCGCGAATCGCGACTTTAGCTCCGGCGCGCCATGCTCCTTCAGCCAGTGCTGGATAATGACCGTTTTGCCAAGCCGCACGTACCGCAGGTTGCGGGAGGCCGCGATCTCCTTCGCTTCGCCCTCCAGGTCCGAGCGGTCGACTGCGTCGTTGGCGTCGAGGAGGCCTTTCCACTTGCCTGCTTCCACGTCGCGCGCGAGCTGGGCCACGGCCTCTTTGCGAGCCTGCCTGTACGCGTCCGTGCCGGTCCTTTGCAGATCCGGCCACCGGCCCACCAGGCCTGAGCGGCCCTCTTTGCGAAGGTTGTTGAACTTCTGGGTAGCATCACGGAACGTGCCGCGCCAGTTCGGAGCCGTCGTCTCGCGAACCATCCGCTCGTAGGCGATCTCCAGCCGATCCTCGCCCTGCTTCTTCAGCGTGGCGGAGAGACCTTCCAGCGCCGCCCGCTGTGCGGGGGTGGCCCAGGTCATTACCATGGCGTAGGATTCGTGAAAGAGCTCGGCATCTTTGAGCGGCACGAAGCGGCGCAGAAACACGTCGGAGGTGCAGACAGGCACGTCGATGGAGTTGTCGTGGATCAGGGTATAGCAGTAGGCCTCGTCCATCCCGACGCGCCCATCCCCGTTGTAATCCGCCCCCGTCACCTTTCGGCCCACCCGGTCGCGGCCCGTGAGCGCGGCGAAAAAGTACGAGGTGAAGTCGTGGTAGTCCTCTTCGTTCACGGCCGACGTACACCCGGCGGCGACGCGCTCCTTCACCGTGGCGAAGAATCCGGCGAAGTCCCGCGAAATGGGCTCGCCTTTCGGGTCGCCGTTCTCGAAGATCAGGTTGCCGAACGCCCCGGAAAAGCACTGGACCATTACGATGCTGACGGGGGTCTCCTCCGGCAGGCGCGCAATCTCTTTGGAGAGATCGCGGACGGTAAATCCATCCCGCGCGCCCCAGAGGTCGTACTGATTGTTTTCCAGGTCTTTCTGGTTGCGGCTGCCGTGCCCCGTAAAGTAGAGCATCACAGGCCGCCTGGCATCTTCCGACGCTTCGGAGAGCTGTGAAAATGCCTTCTGTATCTCGGGCTTTTTAGAAGCGCCGTCGAGCTTCACGCCCAGTTTCGGCTTTCTGTAGCGCCCAGAGCCGCCTTCCGGCGAATCGTTTCCGCGCATCAGCAGGTTGAAAATCCGCTCGCCAGGCGGTATGTTGGCGGCGGAGTCATCGTACAGCACACTGGAACTATTGGCGTCGCCATCGGCGAAGAGCGTGATACGAGGCGCATCGCGCGGCAGCAGGGCGCCCACGTAGCGCACGTTGCTCTCGATGGCCACCTGGTTGTTCGGAAGATCGGGTCCGCCGCCGACGATAAGCACGCGCGGCGAAATGGCCCGCCTTACCGTATCGATCGCATGTGTCGCCGTCACGCAGAGGAGCAGCGTGCCCATGGCCATAAGGGAGGTCACCCAGGGCGCGCGCCGTTCACCAACCGGGTGGCGCTGTGAGGACGGGCGAGTGACGGAGTCAAACCAGGGGAGGCCCGGCCCTCGATTCGTTTGCATGGCGAACCCTTTCTCGGTGGACCCTAAGACAAGGCGGATATCGATCTGTTCCGTTATAGACGAACGAGCCGGGCTATCGGTTCTGCTAGTTAATTGAGATAATCAGGGATCGCAAATAGGGGACGGCGCAGGCGAGCGCCTTGCCGCGATGGCTGATCTTGTGCTTTTCATGCGGCGGCAGTTCCGCCATGTGCAGCCCCAGTTCCGGCAGCAGAAAGATCGGATCGTACCCGAATCCGCCGCCGCCCCGCTTCCCATGGGCGATCCGGCCTTCGCACGTGCCTTCGCACTCGAAAGTGCGGCCGTCCGGCGTCGCGATCGCCACGGCGCAGACGAATCGGCAGGTCCGCTCGGCATCGGGAACGTCCCGCAGCATCTCCAGGATGTGGTCCATCTTCTCGTCGAAGGGGGTGTTTTCGCCCAGAAACCGGTGCGATTGAACCCCGGGAGCGCCGCCAAGCGCGTCGATGACCAGCCCGCCATCGTCCGCGATGGAGAGCAGGCCCGTTCGCGCGACGGACGTGTCGGCCTTCAGGTGCGCGTTCGCCAGGAACGTCTCGCCCGTCTCCTCCACCTCCGGCAGATCCGGAAAGTCGGCGAGCGTCACTATCTCGACATCCATCCCCGCCGCGGCAAGGATCTGAACCATTTCGCCGCCCTTCTTCCGATTGGAAGTAGCGACCAGCAGCTTCTCACTCATTTGATTCAGACGATTCCTTCGAGCGCGGCGTTCTGGAGTTCGAACAGTTCGTTGAGGCCGCTCTGCGCCAGGTCCAGGAGGCGATTCAGGCGTGCGCGGTCGAAGGGGGCGGTTTCGCCGGTTCCCTGTACCTCGATGTACTGGCCCTTGTCGGTCGCGATGACGTTCATATCGACGGCGCACTTGTGGTCCTCTTCGTAGCAGAGGTCCAGCAGCTCATCGGAGCCGACGACACCGACGCTGATCGCGGCCACCCTACCGGAAAGCGGCATGCGGCTGATTTTCTTGTCATTCAGCAGCTTCCGGCACGCCTCCGCCACCGCGACATACGCGCCGGTGATCGCGGCGCAGCGGGTGCCGCCGTCTGCCTGGAGCACGTCGCAGTCCACCCAGATCGTCCGATCGCCCAGTACGGGCATGGCGACCACCGTGCGCAGGCTCCGGCCGATAAGCCGCTGTATCTCCATCGTCCGCCCGCCCGCGCCCTTAGTTTCGCGCTGCGAGCGGGTGTTGGTCGCGCGCGGCAGCATTCCGTACTCCGCGGTGAGCCATCCTTGAAGCCCTTCGGCCTTGCGAAACGGCGGGATCTTATCCTCGACGGAGGCCGTGCAGATCACCCGCGTGTTTCCCATTTCAATGAGGCACGATCCTTCGGCATTGGGCATAAAGCCGCGCGTGATCTTCGCGGCTCGCATCTGCGCGCTCTTACGCCCATCTACTCTTGGCATGTCTCTTCCTCTTTCGATCCGACTGAAAATGATTGGGCGCCATCGTGGTGCGCCGCCGCTCTCTTCGACGGCAGACCCGCGTTCTCCTGCCGGATTGGGGGGTGCCGCAGGGTCATTCAGTTCTTAGCGTGGGAATGAACCCAGATTATTCATGAAGCCGGGTTCATTCGGCTACGAGCGCTCTAGCTCGCCGTTTCGCCGGTGCTTAACGCGCACTTCCCATTCCGAGGGCGCCCGCGGCACATAATTGAGGCTGGAGCGGCTTACTGAAATCAGATCGGCCTGTTCGGCGAGCGTCAGGGCGGGTACGAGGGGTACTTCGATCCCAGCAAGATAAGCAGCGTGTACGCCAGGCATATCAAGAAGGAAATCCTATAGTAAGTGGTTCGTCGCTCCCGGCTGCAACTCTTGTGGCCGGGAGCGACGATCGTTGTCAGCCTGCATAGATCTCGTCCGAGTCGTTTAGCTCCGGCAAGAAACCTTGCATCGGTGCGTGGCTCCGTTCTGACGATATCTCTCACATACCAAGCGGCATCCGGGCTGAACGAATCACGATCGGGGAGATCGACGAGGAAGCCGACGTTGTCTCCAAACGCGTAGCCGCCTCCATGCTCCTCTTCATGCCGAGTCAGGCTTGCAGCGATCTTCGTAGTCGCGCGCCCCGACAACCCTCCTCTCGGGCTCATGCGAATCAGCTCTCCCTTTACTATATCGGCCTTCCCGTTTTCGGGCACGTCGTAAAGATCCTGAACGGTCGCGCGCTTATTGGAAATCACCCTCTCACCTCCTCACCCTCTCCGTGCCTCTGTGCCTCAAGCGAAGCGGGTGGTAAGCATCACCGCAGGGTCTTGAACATCGCCAGGGCGGCGCGGATTCGGGTGGGCGTCATCTCGACGCGGGCGCTGTCTTCAAGGGCGCCCTCGGGCAGGGCCAGCAGAGCGTTCAGGGCAGACTCCAGGGCATCGCGGACGTTGGTGTCCATCTGGGGCAGCAGCGGTCCGGGGCCGCGCACCACCGCCTGGCCGCCGAATCCGCCCTGCCGTCGGCCCATCCCGCCGAGTCGGTTTCCGCCCGGGCCACGGCCTTGGGGAGCGGCGAGCCAGTCCGCCGCTACTTCGATGGCCTCCGCCGAGGCTTCCCGCACGCGTCGGTCTTTGTCCTTCAGGCCGGCCAGCGCCGTTGTCATCGTGGACTGGCCGAAGGGCGATTGACCGGCCCAGCCGAAGCGCGACGCCGTGTCCTGGCGCGTCAGGCCGCGATAGGCCTCGGCACGGACGGCCGGGTCGGTATCGTCCAGCATCGCCTGAACGTCGGACTGGCGGAAACCGCCGTCGACTCCCGGAAGCGCCCGAGCGACGGCCGCGCGCACGTCGGGGCTGGTGTTGCGCTCCATCTGCCGAAGGATGTCCATGCTCCCGCCGTCCACCGAGCTGATCTTTCGCACCGCGTCGGCGGCTTCGAGCCGGACGGTCCTGTCGCTGTCCTGAAGCGCCGCGGTCAGCTTCGGCACGACCCCGCCCCCGCGCAGGCCGACCACCGCGAGCGTACGCGCGGCGGATATTCGAACCGGGACGCGCGGGTCGCCGAGAAGGTCGGCGATCGCAGCGAAGTCGGCAGCGCTGATCTCCGATTGCCTGCCCAGCGCAAAGCCCGAGCACTCCCGAACGTTCTCGTCCGGATCGGTCAGCGCCTGGATGAGCGGGCGTACGGCATCGGAGTCCGACAGCATGAGGCTCCCAAGCGTGCACGCCGCGCCTGCCCGCACGGGGGCGGACTTGTCGGAGAGCGCCGTGATCAGCGCGCGCGCGGCGGCTCCGGCGGCAGGCCCAAGCTCGCCCAAGGCGTAGGCCGCGTGCATTCGGGTTCCAATGTCGGCGGAGGTCAGGTCGCGCATGTAGCGGCGGCACTCCTGGTCGTCGTCCGGCTGCCCCGCCGTTGGGCGAAGCGAAACGCCGCCGCGCGAGCTGGCGATCTCCCAGCCACGATGGACGGGCTTTTCGCCGCGCGCGGTCGCGGCGGCAAGGCGCGCGTTGGTCTCCGTCAGTTCCAGCAGATCCCAGCTCAGCGCGGCGGTGGGAAGGGAGATCAGCGTCTGCTCCGCCATCTCGAATCCGCGCGCCTGAACGTCTCGGGCTTGCTTTGAGGCGGGAGGCGCTTTGGACAGGGCAGCCGCGATGCGGCTCAGCGTATCCGCGGCGGCACGGCGGACGAGAGGCTCGCGATCGCGAAGCGCTAGCGAAATGGCGGGGAGTGCAGCAGCCGACGTGCCTCCTCTGGCTCCAAACGCCGTAACGGCGGCGTACCGGACGCCTCCATCGCCGTCCGCAAGCGCGCGCAGCAGGATCGGATTTGGGTCCGGAGCGGGCGCGGCAAAGTGCGACAGGGACGCTACGGCGTGGAACCGCACGGGCGGATAGGGATCGGCCAGCGCCTTCTCCAGCGCGGCGGCGGCGGCGGCAGGAAGCGGAAAGAGGCCGGCAAGCGCGGTGGCGGCCTGTCGGCGCACCTCTTTGTCGTCATCGCGAAGCAGGCGCGCGAGGACTCCGGCTGAGACGGCGGGAACGGCATCCAT
>JAYTEU010000329.1:0-8614 GCA_043734985.1 Chthonomonadaceae bacterium | reverse complement strand
CCTGGTGGTCTGGGACATGGACCTGCTCGCTGAGGAATTCATAGTGAAGGTGTACCGCAAAGAAGATCCGACGCAGCCTACCGGCTACCGTCGGGGCGAGATTGCAGAGGCCGAACCGGCCGTCCCTGGCTGGCGAATGCCGGTCGACGATCTTTTCGGCCAGAGCTAAGCCGGAAGCCAGTTACTTGACCGAAAGAGCAGATGGAGACCGATTTGCCGACTGGCAAATACCCATTGCCCGAACTTACGAACGCAGCCCTAAGGGGTGAAATAAAATGGCACAGTTTTCACTTAGCACCGATACGTGGGATCTGCACCGCCGCGCCGAGCGCGACCGCAAGCGCCACAACGATAAGGTGAAGGAGATAATCAAGGACAATCTCGGCGGCATCATCAGCCAGCAGGATATCATCACGGCTGAGAACGGCAAGATCGTCAAGATTCCCGTCCGCGGATTGGAGCTGCCTCGCATCCGATTCGACAACGACGAGCGCGAGCGAGTCGGGCAGGGCGGCGGCGGGACGAAGCCCGGCGACATCCTTGGGCGCGCGCCGCAAGAGGGACAGGGCGCGGGCAAACAGGCGGGTCAGGAGGCGGGAGTCGACTTCTATGAAGCCGAACTGACGCTGGAGGAGCTGACTGAGTTGGTGTTTGAAGATCTGCACCTGCCCAACCTTGAGGATCGGGGCATCAAGCAGATACTATCCGAGCATGCCGAGTACAACAGTATCACCAAGCGCGGAATTGCAAGCAATCTGGACCGTAAGCGTACGCTCCTGGAAGCCTATAAGCGCAACGCGCGAGAAGGCACGCCCGGCTGGCACATTAAGAATGAAGACCGCCGGTATAAGAGCTGGGAGCTTGTCTCGGAGCCGCAGCGTAACGCGGTCATCTTTGCAATGCGCGACGTCTCCGGATCGATGGGCGAATTCGAGGCCTATATCTGCCGGACGTTCTATTTCTGGATGCTGCGGTTCCTGCGAAAGAAGTACGCTACCGCCGAGATCGTATTCATAACCTGCCACACGGAAGCCAAAGAGGTGGACGAGCACTCCTTCTTCTCGCTCGGCGATTCGGGCGGCACGAAGATGAGTGAGGCCTACAAGCTGGCGATGCGTATCATTGACAAGCGGTACAATCCACGGGAGTGGAACATCTACCCGTTCCTCTTCTCCGACGGCTACAATTGGGGCGATTCCGAATGTGTCGACCTGGTCCGCAAGCTCGTCGGGGTATGCAACCTGGTCGGCTATGGCGAGATCGCCAACGATATCTGGAGCCAGTCACCGCATTTCGCGCCGCTGGGACAGGCTTACGAGGAGGCTTTCGCGGATGAGAAGCGGGTCTGCCTGGTAAAGATAAACTCCAAAGAGGATGTATGGCCCGCACTTAAGCGCTTCTTTAGTATGCATCCCGAGCTGCAAGAGGTGAGCTGAAAATGAACCACAAGGAGCGCGAGTATCTCGAAAAGTGGATCGACATCATTACCGAGAAGGCCGCGTCGTATGGGCTCGACTGCTACCCAACCCATTTTGAAGTCGTACCGGACTATGTGATCTACGAGCTCGGAAGCTACAGCCTGCCCGCGCGGTTCTCGCATTGGACCTTCGGCAGGGACTACCACCGGCAGAAGACAAGCTATGAGTACGGTATGTCCAAGATCTACGAAATCGTTTTCAACACCGATCCGTGCCAGGCATTCCTCATGGACAGCAACTCCATGCTGTCGCACAAATTCGTTGTCGCGCATGTTCTGGGGCACAACGACTTCTTTAAGAACAATGTCTATTTCGATCACACGGATAGACGAATGATCGAAAAAGTGCGACTCCACGGCAACCGTATCCGCAAGTACGAAGAGGAGTTCGGGGCGCTCGTAGTGGAGGAGTTCCTGGACGCCGTTCTTTCGATCGAAGAGCACTTCGACACGGGCCTCACGGCGCAGTTCAGACGAAAGACCCCGGAGCAGTACGAAGCGGACCGGCTGAAAGGAACCAAAAAGTCGCCGACGGAGTTCGACGACCTGTGGAACCTGATGGACGCCGGCAATAGGCCCGATGCGCCCAAGGGCCGCAAATTTCCTCCTGAGCCCGAAAAGGACCTCCTGGGCTTCCTGCGAGACCACGCGCCGGAATTGGAAAAGTGGCAGCGCGACATCATCAACATGATCCGCGAGGAGATGATCTATTTCATCCCGCAAATGCGTACGAAAATTGCCAACGAGGGTTGGGCGTCGTTTTGGCACGAGCGGATCATGACGAATTTGGACCTGACACCGGAAGAGCATATCGAATTCCGAAAGCTCCACTCGTCGGTTTTGTCACCGGGCTCAAAGATGTCGATCAATCCCTATTACGTTGGTTACAACATCTTCCGCGATATCGAGCGACGGTGGAACGGCGAGGTGGATGAGGATATGCCTGAAGAGGACTGGCGCGGCGAGAAGTTTAAGCGGCCGTCCGGCGAAGGCATGAAGAAGATATTCGAGGTGCGTCGCGATGAAGCCGATACGTCGTTCCTGCGCAAATACTTGACGCAGAGCCTGGTAAACCGCCTCGATATGTATACCTACAAGAAAGAAGAGATCAACGGCGAGGAGATGTGGGTCGTCCAGGAAACAGACTGGCGCAAGGTCCGGGACTCGCTGCTCGAAGGGATGACCAACTTCGGAATTCCGATGATCTACGTCGAGGACGCGGATTACAATAGGCACGGCGAATTACTGCTGGTCCATGCATACGACGGCAAAGCGCTGGATGCGGACTACTCGGCCCGCACCTTGAAATACTTGCACTTCCTGTGGAAGCGCCCAGTACACCTTCGGACCCAACGGGACGACCAGACGATCCTTTTCTCTCACGACGGCGAGGAGTTTACGGAGACGGAAATCTGAATAAACACGACTCGCTCGCGCGAATCGGCCGCAATCGGCTGAACGGTTGGTGCATTGGCCGGCCGGGAACTCTCGGTCGGCCATGCGATCGCGGGACGGACATGCACCACGAACCGCCGTCTTAGGATGCTCGCAACAATTAACGCTCCCTATGCACTGCGGCATGCAGTTGTAAAAATTGAAGCAGTAATTGTTGCACGTTGCCTTAGCGCCGTAGATTTGCTAGCCGCCTGGTCGGGCGCCTCCCGGAATCGGGATGGTCGCATCGGGCTGAAGCTTGTTCACGATCTTGGACTGCGACGCGATCATCTGGAACGTGACCTGGGACTGCGCTCGCTCTTTGTCCATCAAGAAGGTCTCCTTCTCGTCCGCCTTCATCTCCTTGCCAGTCTTCGTCACTTCCAGTATGTGGTAACCGAACTGGGAGCGGAACGGCTTGCTTATTTCGCCCACCTTGGTCACGAACGCGACGTCCTGGAACTCTTTCACCATCGCGCCGTCCGGCATGAAAATTCCGAGACTGCCGCCCGTTTCCTTGGAGCCGATGTCTTCGCTGCTATCCTTAACCGCCTGCTCAAACTTAATTTTGCCCGCCTTGATATCGTCATAGACCTTCGTGATCTTTGCCAGCGCGGCGGCATCGGCCTTCTTCGCTTCCGGCGTGGCGATTGGCGCAAGCGGATCGGCTTTGACCAGGATGTGGCGCGCCTCCACGAAATCCGCATCGCCGATTGGATGCTTCAGCTTCTTCTCGATGTCCAATTTAGCCATATTGAACATCGTCGCGCTGACACGAATATCGGGATCACTCTTCAGCTTCGCTCTCGTGAGGCCTGGGCGCAGCATCTTGATGAAGTCGTTGTCAGACAGGGTCGCTGGAACCTGTGGGCCCATACGCAGGCGCTGCTGCTTGATCAGGTAGGCCACAATCGCATCGATCTGAGCCTCGGACGGATTAGCGTGGCGCTGCGCGGCAGTCTGGCGGATGGCCTCCTGCGTCAGCTCTTGCTGGAGTATCGACGCAAGGCTCAGCGGCTGCTGCGCGGTGCCGAACGACTGCTGGGCATTTGCGCGCAGCCCCTTCAGCACGTCGTCGCGCGTAACGATCATGCGCGATTTTGGGGACGGGCTGAAGAATGCGACGGTTGCCTGCTGGCTCAGGGCCTGGCCAACAGCCAACGCGAACTGAGGCGGGCTCGTCTTCTGAAACTTGTTCACAACCTGCCCAAATGTCATAACGGGCTTGCCGTTGACGGAGCCGACCACCTCTGATTCCATGCTGCTCGCGGGTGCGGCAGCCGTAGCGCCTTTGACGGGTGTCTTCTTATCCGGCTTCACCCCGGCGAACGCGGGCAGGCAAGCCGTCGTCCACAGTGCCGTTGCGAGCAGCGCCGGCAGTGTGCGTTGCAGCATTCAAGGTCTCCTTTGCAGTTGAACGGCCCCAGTCGTCAGGGCCGAATACACGAATTGAGGTCAAACCGCCGCGGTCACCGCAGGCTCGCCGCGAGGGCAGCAAAACGCGCCAAAGTATTATATCACATGATTACCGTTCCGGACCGGCCACATAAGCTCGCCCGCAAAGTCCAGCGGAACACCGAACGTCCCCTCAGTTCTTGCTTGCTCGCTACTCTTCGAATTTCGGATACTGTACCGCGAAGGGAGTCCATGTGTCGCCGTCCGTGTCCATACGGTTGACGCGGACAATATGAAGCGCGACTTGCAGCTCCTTTAGTGCGCGATCGTACGCGGACTTGGAGCCCTTTCCTGTCATGCCCATCAACTGCTTAAGCTCCGCATTGTTTACCGGATCCTGTTCGATCACCGCGTACAGCTTCTGAGCGGTCTCGCTCAGAACGTCCAGGGAGCGATGCTGCCGCTCGTAAAGCGACTTCAGGGCTTGCATATTACACAGTATGGCCGTGCCGCCCTGGCGCTTACCGTAGAATATCTCGTCCGGAAAGCGGGCAGGAAGCTCGTTCTTCCATGCCCAGACCTTTCCCATCTTATCGCCCCAACCGGCCTCGCCGGGCTGTTTGTCCGACGCGTCGACGGCATCCCACAAATTGGGCGCTCCGGATTTATCGTGCAGAATGCCGCATATCCCGATCGCCAGGACGAAGTCGCGCGCCTCCTCGATCGTGCGCACGGAAGCAATCCAATCGCCCATTCCCGTGACCTCCGATTTGGGATGATCAGATATCGTTGTTGTACCCGTACTGGCGGGTGTGAGCCTCTTCCAGGTAGGCCGCGAGTAGATCGATGCTAGCCTGAATGTCCGCCACATGCGCCATCTCGTTCACGGTGTGGATATAGCGGGTCGGAGTTGAGAGCGTGAACGAGGGCACGCCGCCGCGACTGCGCTGGATACCGCCCGCGTCGGTGCCGCCGCGGGGCAGCAACTCTAGCTGGTACTTGATCCCACGCGCTTCGGCCACATCGCGGAAATGGCGCACTAGCTTGGGATGGCAAATCAGTGACGAGTCGGATATTTTGATCGCGGTGCCGTTCCCGAGCTGCGTTATCTGCTCCGATTCCGGGGTGCCAGGGATATCTATAGCCAGCGTCACGTCCAGGGCCAGTCCGATGTCCGGCTTCAGCGCGTATGCAGAGGTAGTCGCGCCGCGCAGTCCCACCTCTTCCTGCGTTGTCGCGACGGCGAAAATGTTTGCGGTCACATTCGTTCCCTGCAGCTTCCTCAATGCTTCAATCATGATAAAGACGCTCAGACGGTCGTCGAGGGTCTTGCTGACTACGGTGTCGCCGACGCGCTCGCAGGTACGGTCCATGGTCACCATATCGCCAAGTTCTACCTGCTCCTTTACCTTTTCCGCGGGAAGTCCGAGATCGACAAAAAACTCTTCGATCTTCGCAGGCTTATTCGCTTCCTCGGCGGTGAGCATGTGCGTCGGTTTTGAGCCAGGCATGAGCGTTCCACGAAGTGTATTTCCGCTAAAGCCGCTTACCAGCACACGCTGCGCGACCATGGTGCGTGGGTCCCAGCCGCCGACGGGCAGCAGGCGCAGGAAGCCCTTTTCATCGATGTACCGCACCCGGAACCCGATCTCGTCGATGTGCGCCGCGATCATAACGCGCGGGCCACCCTCCGAGCCGCGCTTCGTTCCTATCACGTTGCCCATTACATCGGCTTCAATCGTGTCGACCAGGGGCCGCATTTCACGCGCGACCATCCGAAGCATCGGGTCTTCGCTGCCGCTGATTCCCGGCGTTTCGCACAGCGCCTTCAGCAGCGGAAAATTCAGTTCGCTCATGGATCCTCCCAAATATCAGCGCGATTGCGCGCCTGACGTTCCGTTCGACGGTTTCTGAAAACGGAAAACAAATGTGAAATACTCCTCGTCCATTGCGCGTCAACCTAAAGAAAATCCTGCAAATCTATACGGACGAGCAAAACGGATGCTATGCTTGACTCGAATGTCGTGTTTCACATTCATTTCGTACTTGGAGAATGGCGATGGAGATCGAGACGATCGAAGAGTCTGCGGAGGCGCTGCCGGAATATGCACGAATACCAATCGCGTTCACCGTCCGGTCGCGCTACAGGGTCGAGCCGATTTCGGGCGGTCTGGGCGGATTAACGCTTGTGGAGGAGGCCGTCGTGCCCTACCTCAAGGATTACGATGCGATTCCCGGTGAAGGGCCGCGCCATTGGCAGGCGCTCTGGGATCTATCAAACTGGGGGATAATGAGCGCGTTCGATGGACCGGAGCGCGTCGGCGGCACGGTCGTAGCGTGGAACACGGCCGGATTTGGCGACATGGAGAAGCGCGTCGATGTGGCGACCCTTCTGGACCTACGCGTGGTTCCGGAACACCGGGGTTGTGGCATAGGGCGCATGCTCTTCGATAGGGCGATAGACTGGGCACGCGGTCGCGAATGCCGCCGGTTGAAGATAGAAACTCAGAACATCAATGTGCCGGCATGCCGATTCTATGCGCGACAAGGCTGTGTATTAGGTGCGATCAACCCCTGCGCGTATGGGCCGGACCTGGACGAGGTGCAGTTATTATGGTTTCTAAACTTATCGTGACTTGCCCACCAGGTAGTCGTTCGCAATGAGCGAGTACTCGTAGTGGCCCTTGCTGAAGATCGCGATCCGCGTATCGGGATCGGTGAGCGGCGCCGGCAAACGGGCAGTCGGCATTCGGGGATGCAGTCAGCTTGGCTGGATGTTCACTTGCTGCTCGCACAATCTCTTCTGCAGTATGTTGAGACCGCATAGGATGATTTTCAATTTTCGACACTACGCATCCTGGCATTGCGGCGCTTGTAGACATAGAATGCAGGCTCGGACGCAGTCGGGAACTCCTTTATCAGGTCGTAATCCGATGTGAGCAGGTTCGTGCCGCCTGATTCGAGAAGGTCACGCTCACGAAGCCGGAGGCACATCCACTCCGGCCGCAGTTGGGATACGATACCACGCAGTGGTTCGGAGGTACGGTAGAATGGCAGCACTTCCGGTGAGACGAGCCCGATCATATCCAATACGCGCATCTCAGAGTAGTAACCTATGTAGCCGATAGGCTCCAGGAGGACGCGATCGGACTTCTCGGCGTGCCTGCGTAACCATTCGCCGATGGGCCGTCGCACGGTGTCTTCGAGCGCTTGGGCGGCGGCGATATCGTGCTCGACTGACCGAACGTGCCAGAGGCCGGCCGCGATTAGGACGGCGAGGGCTAGCGTCCATGCTTTGGGATGTGGGGGTGAGGGGGTGAGGGGATGAGGGGGTGAATGATTTGTCAGCGCTCGTGTTGATTTTGGGCTGTCGACAATTTTGCTTGAAGATGTCCGCCGGTTGCTGATAGCGTGGAGAATTCCGTCCATGGCCAGGACGGCTATGGATAGAAACAGAGGCCAGGGTGGCAGGAAGTACCAGGGGAAGGCGGGTACGTGCGAGACGAGCATTGCGGCGTAGTAGATTAGAACCCATAACAGCGGGGCGAGCAGTACCGCGAAATCCGGATTCGCCACGACGCGGCTGACAGAGACAGGTTTCGTATCTGCTTCCCCGGTCGGGTCGGTGGAATTAGCCCGATGGGACTGTTGGTCAGAAATCCAAGCGAGCAGGCTAGACGGCGCCGCGGAATTACGCCGGCGAGAAGAAACACGAAATGCCACATCAACCGCGATCGTCATCGCGCCGAGGAGGAAGGCACAGGTGATAATGCGCTGAGGCCAGCCTAGCAGAAATTGACTTTGGAAAGCCTCGGCGTTGCCGGCAAACGCCCCGGGCTCCCACGCTCTGCCTGAATAGACCGCGAGTTTAGCGACTACGGACTCCGGGACCGGCGAGCCGAAATAGTAGGTTGCGAAGAGCGTCCAAGGTATCGCCATCGCAAGGAATAGCAGTACATCCGGCCAGGGCGCCCTGCGGGATCTGACAACGTGACTCGCCAAAAGCAGCCCAAATAGTAGTAGGCCATCGATCCTCAGCAGGAACAGCGCGGCTCCGAGCAGGCACAATTCGCGCGACCGGCCCGCAATGCAGGCATGCACGGCAGCCATGCCGACACAGGTAACGAGCGCTGTCTCCATGCCGCTGATACTGATACTGATGGGCGTTGAGCTCACCGCATACATTGCGGCCGCAAATAGCCCGGCTTTTGGACGGCCAAGCTCAGGACGCGCGAACAGGCGGGCGATCAAAAAACAGGTGATACCATCCGCAAGAATGCTGATCCCGATGCCGGCTGAAAGCGCCGT
>JAYTEU010000328.1:0-6678 GCA_043734985.1 Chthonomonadaceae bacterium | reverse complement strand
GCGCGCGCTGTCACCGGCGGACTTTCGCGCATCCGGATCGCCGATCAATCCATAGAGGTCGGTCGCCTCCTGATAGATGTTGGCGGCCTCCGCATGCCTGCCCAAAGTGGCCAGTGAGTCTCCATAAAGTCGGCACGCATCGGCGCGTGGACGAGTCAGCGGGCCGGGCTCGTCCGTATTCTCGCGGGCTGTATCGGCGGCGGCGAACAGCAGCACGGCATTGTGCAGCGCATCCAGCGCATCCTCGGCGCGGCCCAGGCTGTCAAAAGCCCTGGATTGCGCCTCGAACGTCTCTGCCTGGTCCTGGAGCGATCCGATGTCCGGCATGCTGCCCTCCGAAATACCTGGATGTTCACCGGCAATAGATCTTTGGAGAATGAAAACGTTCGACCGGGGTCCGCCTAACCGCGACGCACGAGACAGGCCGCAAAAAACGCATCCAGGCCATGGCGATGGGGCCAGGTGCGCAAGTAGGGTCCGGACGCCAGCGACTCCAGTTCCGCTGTCGTAGGCAGGATCGCGCCCGACTCCGCAGGCAAGGCGCATCGACGGATCGCGCGGTCCAGGCGCGGCAGCATGGGCACGACCTCGAAATCCGCGCCCGCGCCTGACGCCAGGAACTGCTCGACAATGGCTTCGTCCTGCTCCGTCTCGAACGAGCAGACCGCGTAGATAAGGCATCCGCCCGGCGCGGTGAACTCGGCGCCTTGCTCCAGCAGACGAGCCTGGAGCCGAGTGTAGTACGCCGTGTCGATCTCGCGCCACTTCGCATCGGGAGAGCGGCGAATGACGCCGCTGCCGGAACAGGGCGCATCGACGAGCACGCAATCCGCCGTCTGCTTCAGTCTACCTAGAGTACGCTGTTTTGTCGCCGACAGTTGCCACCGGCCCTCGGAATCGGCGGCCAGGCTAAGCGGGCGAATCGCCTTAGCGCCCGCGCGCTCGGCACGCTGCTCCAGCCGCGAAAGCCGCTCCTGTGACGAGTCAGCCGCCAGAATCTGCCCGTCGTTACCCATCATCGCCGCAATCGCGAGACTCTTGCCGCCCGCGCCCGCGCCGAGGTCCATCACGGTCTGCCCCGGCTGCGCGTCGGTCAGAAGCGCCACGAGTTGGCTCGCCTCCTCCTGGACCTCGTACCAGCCATCCTTGAACCCCGGCAGCTCGTGGATATTGGGGCGGCCGTCCAGTTCTATTCCCCAGGGAGAAAAACGGACTCGCCTGGAGCCGGACAGTGCTTTAAGCACGCGGGCGCGGTTTGTCCGAAGGGGATTGACGCGCAGCGTGGTCGGAGCCTGCCGGTTCAGCGCCGCCGCTGCGGGAACAGCTTCGGCCCCCAATATCTGCTCCAGCGCGGTGGCCATCTCATTGGTGAAGGCGAGCGTTTCGCGGAGGTACTGTGCGGGCATGTCCGGGCCGGGCAAGCCCGCGCCGGGTGCGCCGGATTCTACCTGCCGCGCCCACAATTCGACTCGCTCGCGCGCGCCGGTTTCCAACCCGTCATGTTCGAGAAGCCAGGTCTGTCGGCGCAGAAACCTTACAGAACCGAATATTGCATCGCCGACCCAGCGGCGCTCGGAGGAGTTCAGCGAGCGGCGGTGGCGCAATTCGAACTGAACGAGTCGATCCAGCGGGCCGCGCTCCGTCTCGCCCATCCAGCGCGCCAGGATCTCCTCAGCGGCAAGCAGCGCGCGCGGCGAAGCCAATCGCCTGCGTTCGCCGGTTTGCGGCTCAGTGTCCGTACGGGTGTTCATATCGAAACCAACTTTCAGAGCGATGTCCCGCCGACGCCGCCCATTCCCTTCGATTGTAGAAAGAATTGAATCAGGTGAGTAAAGGGACCGCGCAGCGCAAGCCCGATCACAAAAAGCAGCAGCAGCGCAATCGAATAGATCAAGACCACGATGCCGGCGGCAGCGGCGGCCGGAATCTGCTGGAGCCGGTGGATCGCGAGCGCCAGAAGGACGCTGCTCCATAGCCATCCTATCGCCCAGGCAGAAAGCCCGACGATCACCATGCCGCCAAACCGTCGCCAGATCAGTTCAGCCAGGCCGACTATCATAAAGGGCGAGAATTGGGGCGCGGCAGTCGTCGGTGTAGACTTGGCAGTATTCTTCCCCTTTTTGCTGGGAGCGGAACCCGCTGACGGCTTACTCGATCCATTGGATGTAGTGGAAGTGGACCCACTCGGATTCGTGCCATGTTTGGAGGCGACGATGATCGATGGCGAAGCGCCGGTGGGACCGAATACCGTGCCGCCTCTCTGCGTGCCGGCAAGCATGCCGGAAGGCAGTCCCATCGCCTGCTCCAGTTCGTCCGTCGTAATCGGGTGTGCCATGATCGCCGGCACCGCAATGAACGCCACATAGAGCGAGCTGAACAGCATCAGGACGAACCGGGGAGCGTCCGCATAAACGCAGGCTCGGACGGAGACGGAGTAGTCCTGGCGATTGCCGAACATCCACCCCAAAAAGTGAACGACCAGTGCCGATATCAGATACATCACCAGCATCTGCACCCCGATCATCGCAAGGGAGATCGGGGAGAAGACGATCCCTAGTACCAGAGTGGCAATTCCTTGAGCGCCGCTGCGGATCATCACCTCGATCAGGCTTAGCACAAGGTAGATCCCGACCATCAACATGGGAGACATCAGTCCGTTCTTGCCCGCCTGTTCGCGGAAGAACCGGTCGGGAGTCACGAGAATCCGTCCAAAATCGCGGATCGCCTTCGGGATGTCCATCTCGTCTTCGAAGTTTGCGGGCGGCATGTTCGGCGAATAGGGCTTCAGCACGGCGCTTGGGCCGTTCGGAGCGTTCGGCGAGGCCGTGTATTCGGATAGCAGGCCGTGGCTCGGAAGCGCCGACTTGCCCAAGGTTCCGGTCGCCGCGAACCCGGGAGTCTCCATCGGCTGCGTGGTACTCACGTGGCTCGGTGCACCATACAGCGCGCCAGCCGGAGCCATTCCCACCGCGCTGCCGATGGTCACGGGCCCCTGCGGAGTGCCCGGCCCGCTTTCCTGGTACATGGGAGCGGCTGCCGTAAACCCTTGCTCTGGTGGGAGCGCGAAGTCAAAGGGCAGCAAGGGAGCAGGCGCCTCGGTCGGCGGCAGGGCAATTGGCGACATGTTAGTCGGAAGAGCGACCGCCGCCTCCGTGATCAGTGAGCCAGGCGACGTGTCCGGCGCGTTGTAGGGTGGGGGCTTGTCCCCCGCCGCCTGCAAACCCGCCGCCTGTGAACCCGCCGCCTGCGAATCCGCCGTCTGCGAACCCGCCGTCTGCGAACCCTCCGCTTGCGAATCCGCTGCCTGCGAACCCGCCGCCTGCAAACCCGCCGCCTCGAACCGCACCACTTGCTCCGTGCTCTGCGACTGGGAATCGCCCTCAAGGCGTCGAGCCGCTTCAATCGCCCGAGTATAGCCGCGATCGAGCATTACCGCCTGGTGGAACGCCTCTATCGCCTGGCTGATGTGGCCCGCCTTCTCCATCGCAACGCCGAGGTTGTACCGGGCCATAGCGTTCGCGGGCTGAAGGTGGACGGCGGCAATCAGCGCGGCGATCGCCTCAACGTGGCGCCCCGCCTGTCCGTAGACTGCTCCGAGGTTCAGGTGCGCCTCGAAATCCGACGGGTCCGCGCGGCAGGCGTCGGTCAGCAGCCGGATCGCCTCCTCAATATTTCCCTGCCGGAAGGCCTCCCAGCCGGCTTCGCGCATCGACGCCATGTGCGGATTTCCTTCTATACCGTCTTTTACCGTCGAACGACAGGTTCACCGGCCACCCTATCGTGCGAAGCCTGCTTTGTGTTCGTAAACGCGGCCATGATGACGCCAGAGTCCAGAATCAGACCGGCGAGGAATTCGCCGAAATGGCGACACATCGCCAAAGCGACCTCGTACTGCGGAACCAATCCTCTCTCGCGTTCCAATACTATTGCATGGGAATAAGGCCGTGAGAGGCGGCCCCGGCAGCAGCAATAAATATCCCAGCAATGAGTACGAGCGCAAAGATAAAGCCCAAAAATATAATGATCTGGACGATACCACTGATGACCACAACGCCCACGGCCTGCCCGGTTGAAATCTCCTGCTGATTCGAAATCGCCATCACCAGCAGCACCAGGTACCAGATGAACGCGGCAAATTGCAATAACCTGGCGATTGGGTTAGGCTGAAAGTCGGCGCCTATCGGAATTAATGAGCAGAGCAGATTGATCACCGGCATGGGAGCATAAGCGTAGACAAGCGCCCGAAACGATGCTGAGTAGGGAGTCTTGTTTCCAAATAAGAGTCCAACGAGGTGAATTACCCATGCGGAAAGGAACATACCCGCCACTACTATCGGAACACCTACCAGCAGGAAAACCACAACTCCGCCGCTTGCCAGCAGCGGTCCCAGCCCCGGTGTCCCTTTGAACTGTGAGCCGATATGCGAACTGGATAGCAGGATCGAGAGAATCACGGGCACACAGTAGAGAAGGCCCAAAGCCATGGGAGCCAGCATCCCAGTGCTTCCGGCCATCCCGCTAAAAAACGGTCCAGGCTTTGTCAGGATCGCCAGCCAATCCTTGGCCGACTGCGCCGGGTCGAACCTGTCATCGTAGCTCTCGGACCGGGTTGCGGTATCTCTGTAAGCTGTATTCTGGCCGTAAGGCCCTGCCGCAGTGGTCCCATACGGGCTCGGCGCGGGGGCTCCGTACGGATTTGCCGCAGGTGGCGCGTACGGCGAAGGAGCGGCTCCGTACGCTCCCGTCGCAGGGGGCGCCTGGCTGTAAGTCTCGCCGGTCAGCGACTGCGGCTGCGGAGCGCCATAGACCGGTTGGCCCTGCCCCGGCTGAGGCTGAGCGCTATAGCCTGCGGCTGCCCCACCCGGCGTCGTCCGGTAGTCGGTCGCTCCGATGGCAGGCTGCGCATTATAACCTCCCGGCGCAGCGGATGTCGGAGCGCCGTATCCCCCTGCTCCAGTCGGCGGTTGGGTTCCGTAGCCTGACGGTGGCGCGGTGGCCGACTGCGAACCGTAGCCGGCGGGGGGCGCGAGCTGCGGGTTAAATCCTCCCGCCCCGGCTGCAGGGCTGTAGGCGGGGGGAGCCTGGTGGCCTGTCGGCGAGACGCCGGGCGATGCGCTCTCCACGACCTGGCCAAAGCCAGACATGGGCGGCTCGCCGCTCTCCTCCGATGTCGCCTGTACGGCGAACGTTTCTGGCGGGCGAATAGGGCTGTTGCCAAGGTTTACGGTCGCGCTGCCGGCTTGATTATAGGAAGGCTCGGCCGAAGGCGTCGCGTTTGCAGCCTGAACCGGGGGAGGAGCGACCGTGCCGCCCTGCAGCCGCTGCAGCGCTTCCCGGGCCTTGGGATACTCCGGCTGTAGGGTCAGTGCCTGCCCCAGCGCCGTTACCGCCTGTTCCCGATAGCCGCCCTGTTCCATCGCGACCGCCAGGTTATATCGCGCTTGCGCGTTCGCGGGCTGAACCTGGACGGCGCGGGTGATGGTGTTGATGGCGTCCATCTGCCGACCGATCTGGCCGTACGCGGCTCCGAGGAACAGGAGCGCATCGAAATCGGCGGGATTCTGCTGTATGGCAGCCTCCAGCAGCGGAGCCGCCGCGGCAGGGTTCCCCTGCTGCAGCGCCTTTAGACCAGCATCGCGTTCCGTGGACATGGGCGCTCTCTCCCTGGCGGCAGCCTGAAGGCTACCGCAATTTCATAACGCGATCTTCCGTGCGAAGGTCGCGCTGCTTTAGCAGATCGTGGATCGTTGCGATCAGAAAGCGATCCTGATCGATGGTGAAATCAATTCTCAGCCGCGCCTGCGTGGACGCGCCGGGAGGAACCAGCTTAAGGGCATCGCCCTCGTTCAGCGCGATCACGCACTCGCTCTCTTCCGATTCAGAAGGAAGCCAATATTCGTTTCCGTTCATGCGCCGAGCCCAGGGGATCGTCATCCGGCCCGCGTAGCCGACTTCGCAGATAGGAAGGCGGAAGTGCTGCTGGTTCTCGGTCACGGCGTAGTACCGCGTCTCAAAAGGATTCGGCGTCGGGTACGCGGTTCCTCTTCGGACGAGCCTCTCATATTCAGGACGCTGCTGCGCGTCGTTGTAGACGCGGATCGCATAGTCGTGATGTACGATCTGGTCGACGCTGAAACCCGCGCCGAAGACCGCCGCGCCCTTTACCACCGCTTCGAACGGCTCCCAGTAATGGACGCGCTGCGGACCGAACAGGTTTTCAAACAGATCCCGCACGCCCGGAAGGAGCGTCGAGCCGCCGACCAGGAGCACGGCATCAATCTGCGCCTCGTGGATCTGGTGCTTGCAGTCGTCCAGGGTAGCCTCGGTCAGCGTTTCGAGCGTCTTGTACAGACCGCGCTCGTCGAGCATCACCAGGAACTCTTCGCGCTTGATCTCGATCCGCCCCCCACCCTGAAGCAGGAAGTAACTGCTGTCGGCGACCGAAGCCTTGTTGCTGAGATCCTTCTTGATCGCCTCTGCCTGCGAAAGCAGATGCGGGCGCAGGGCATCTTGGTGAGCTCTCAGCCTCTCGCACCCGAAGTCCGCGATCCAGCTATCGATCGTTTCGCCGCCATAGGTCAGTCCGCGCGCCGCAAGCAGCGTGGCGTGCCGCTGGCCGGTACGCACCTGCTTCCCGTCCGGCCCGGTCCGGTTCGTCCGCACCACGGCCAGGTCGAG
>JAYTEU010000327.1:0-6429 GCA_043734985.1 Chthonomonadaceae bacterium | reverse complement strand
TGAGCTTTCGATTGTAAAATTAAATGGACGCCAAAACCGCGCGTACGTCGCTCGCGGCTAGAGTCTCAGGATCGATCACCTGCAAACCCTCTGCCGCTGCTGCGCGAAGAAGTCGCTTGTCTGCGGTTACCAGTGCTGCATTTGGGTTACCTGAAGATACCAAATAGCGTTGGAAGATCGTGAGTATTGCCGCATCGGTAGAATTCAGGCTGTGTTTTCGAATGAGCGCCAAACTGGCCAAAAGAGCGCTATCCTCTACGCTGAGCAGAGTAGAGGATGGATCGAACAGAAATTCGCTTTCGAGCGCAGAAGTAGCTGTCGTAAAAGAGGCGTGGCTAATCGCTCCCTGGTTGAGGCGCCGCAATAGGATGGCAAAGGTTTCTGAATAACCGATGAACGTCAGCGCCATTTCCGGCAATGGCACTTCGGCAAAGATGGCTTGGACGGTAGCGCTACCGGTTTCATACACGTAATGTTTGACGAGGGCGCAGGCATCCCAAAGAATTAGAGGCAATGCCGATTAGTCCTCGTCGCGGGCTGCGATTATGCCGCAGGAAAACAGGTTGTCCTCGGGCTTTACCCCGTCGGCCAATATCAACTCCCTGGCTTTGTCGGCGGTAGCAGTAGGGTCGTACTCCAGCCCAATCTGCCGATTGACTTCCAGCATCAATTCCTGAAGATGCTTCCGATCCGCCATCAGCCTTTCAGTCTGTTCGGCCCGTTGTGTTATCATTATCGTCCACCCCTTTGCTGCCCAATCCATGCCAAGTATACCCTACGGGGATTACGCCAACAGCGGCGAGCCTTCGGGGACGCCCTGGGGCAGGAGCTTGTACTGGGTGGTGCGGCGTACGGGCGCGTAGCCGGCATCGCGAATGAGGCGCTCCATCTCTTCGACCGGCATGGTGAAGGCGCAGCCGGCGGACGAGACGACGTTCTCTTCCATCATCGTGCTGCCGAAGTCGTTGATGCCGTATCCGAGGGCGATCTGCGCGACCTTGGGACCCTGGGTCACCCAGCTTGCCTGCATGTGCGGGATGTTGTCGAGCATCAGCCGGCTGACGGCTACTGTGCGGAGATAGTCGAAGGCGGAGGCGCGCTCGTAGTCCAGCTCGGTGCCGTCCGGCTGGAAGGACCACGGAATGAAGGCTGTGAATCCGCCCGTCTCATCCTGGAGCGCGCGCGATTTCACGAGGTGCTCGATGCGGTCCTCCACGGTGTCAGCGGAGCCGTACATCATCGTCACGGTCGAGCGCAGGCCCGCGCGGTGCGCCTCGCGCATGCAGTCCAGCCACTCCTCGGCGGTGTCCTTGTAGGGCGAGATCGTCTCGCGAACGCGGTCGGTCAGGATCTCCGCGCCGCCGCCCGGCACGCTGTCCAGCCCAGCCGCCTTGAGCCGCACGAACATTTCGGCCAGGGTTAGCTTGCTGATCTTTGCGATATAAATGAGTTCGGCGGGCGAGAATGCGTGGAGAATAACGCCGTACGCTCCAAACTCCGACTTGATGGCGCGCAGGAGATCTTCGTACCATTCGATCTTGAGCTTCGGGTTCAGCCCGCCCTGCATAAGGATCTCTATGCCGCCCAGTTCCACCATCTGCCGGACCTTGTCCATGATCTGCTCGCGGCTGAGAACGTACCCCTCTTCATGGCCCGGCACGCGGTAGAAGGCGCAGAATTTGCAGCGCACCCAACAGACATTGGTATAGTTCACGTTCCGGCCGACGACGTAGGTGACGATCGAGTTGGTGTCCACGTGAAGCTTTTCACGGACGTAGTTCGCGAGAGTCGCAAGCTCGGGCAGGTTCGGATGGTTGAACAGGCGCACGCCGTCCTCGAAACAAAGCCGCTCGCCCGCATAGACTTTGTCGGCGATATCGTCGATGTTCGGCCGCGCCGCCCGCGCACTCACTCGATCTTCTAGAAGCGTCATCGTTCAAATCTCCCGCGGCCGAAAGTGCCGGCCTCTGACGGAACCCCTTGTACTATATTTCACAAGCCATTATACCCGATCTGCGTTGAGGGGGGTGAGCGGGTGATTGGGTGAGAGGGTGAGGCTGCAATCGTTCTTTGCCGCGCACCTGAGCAAACACCGCCAATCTCCCCATAATAGTACCTGTAGGTCAGGCAATCCTTGCTGTAAGCCGTAGTCATTTGATTCTTGCCTGATTTGACCGTTCTAACCCAGGAGTGGCTCTCATGTCCCGAAACGCACCAGCACCCGTACGCGCGGCCCCCGCTACGCATATTCCCAATCGGGCGCGGGCCAACGTCCGACTGTTCGACGGCTCGGCGCTGAACGTGGACTACGCGAGCTACCTGGCGCAGCACGATGTGTTGTACCAGGCGCCGCCCCTTTCGGGAAGCGAGGGTATGCCGATCGGTGATGGGGATCTCGGCGCGATGCTCTGGTGTCCGGAGCGGCTGCGGTTCCAGGTGCAGAAGAGCGATCTCTGGTCGGATCCCCCCGATGGAGCGGACGCATCCGGCTGGCGGCAGGTGTCCGCGGGGGCGGTGTCGGTGTGCGCGGATCCCTCCTTTCTGCGGAACCCCGATCGATTCGAGCAGCGCCTATGTCTCCATTCGGGCACGGTCACGATACAGTCGGAGAACAGCCAGGGCGCCTGCCAGGTAACCACGTTCGTCTCCGCGAGCGCGGGCGTGCTTGTGATTCACTACGCCGACCAGAGCGTTCGCAGCGTGGAGCGGCGGGTCGATATTCACCTCAAGCGCGATGCGCATCTGTTCGCAGTCGGAGAGACGGCGGGAGCGCTTCAGGCGTTTCAGGATCGTCGGTACGCCCTGCTCGCTCGCGTGGACGGCGCGAAATCTACGGCTCGAGTGAAGGAACCCGGCATAAGCAGCTTGATAGTGGACGGATCGCGGTCGAGCGAACTTACGATCTATGTGGCCGTGGCGACCAGCCCGCGCAACGGCGATCCGGTTGCCATGGCCCGCTCGCGTATCGAGACCGCGATCTCCAAAGGGTACGAGCGTCTTCTGGTCGAGCAGCGGCAGCACTGGGGCCACTTTTGGGAGAAGTCGTTCCTGCGCCTGAAAGGCAGCGACGGCGATCCCCTTCCGCACTACCTTGAGAACCTTTGGTACCTCGGACTGTACCAGCAGGCTTGCTGCTCTCGCGGCTACGACGCCCCGCTGGCCAACGGCGGCCTGTGGCTCACCGGCGAGGACACGCGTGGCGGCCCCGCGCTCTACGCCGGGAGGGACATGCGCGCGCTGCTGGCCAACCTGATCCCGGCCAACCACCTGGAGCTGTCGGTCCCCTATGTGGACACCTACTACCGGATGCTGCCGAAAATCGCCGCGAGCACGGGGAGCGAATTGGGCCTGGCCGGAGCGCGCTTTCCCGCCGGTTTCAACCGTCATGGCGAAGATCCGGAACCCGCACCGCAGGGCGGTAGCCGTGGCAGCACCGCAGACGACGCGCGCCGCGAGATCGTCGAGAGCCTCGATACTGGACTGCTGGTGTACGAGGCGTGGCGTCACGCCCCCGACCCCTTCTTCCTGCGCGAGCGTGCCTACCCGCTTTTGAGGGCGGCGACTGTCTTCGCCATCGAGCGCTGCCAGTCCGCGCATTCGCTCTGGTACACGTCGGAGATCCGGGCGCGGATCGGAGCGGCGCTGCGGGCGCTGCTGTGGGCCGACCGTGAACACGAACTGGAGGAGGAGCTTCGGCACGAGTGGGAGCAGTTGATGGCTGGACTTCGCAGCGCCGAAAGTTACGCCGCCCCGGACATGCGTCCGTTCGGCGCGTTGTCTTCCAGGGATTCTGCCGGCCTGTTCCGATCGCTTATCGGATCCGTCGCACAGCAGCCATGCGGCTTCTTCGGCGAGAGTTCCGGCTCGCCCGACCTTGCGTTTATGGCGCGTCTCTGTGGCGGGCTAAGCGGAATCCTGTTGAACGAGCGATCGGTTACCGGCGTGGCCCCGGCGGCGAGACGCTCGGGATCGGCGGTGGCTTTCGGCGGTGGGGCGCCCAACGCGATCGAGGTGTTCACTGCCCTGCCCGACTCCTGGGGCGGCGCTTTCTCGATGATCGCGCCAGGCGGATTTAGAGTGAGCGCCGAGGCCGCGCAGGGCCGCGCCTGTTATGTAGCCGTCAAGAGCCTGCTTGGCGGGTTGTGCCGGATCGTGAATCCATGGGGAGCGGGCGAAAGGGTACGTATCCTACGCGGCAGAATGCAGACGGTCGAATCCGCCGCCGCAGTCCTCGAGTTCCCGACCGAGCCGAACACGGCCTACCTGATCGAGCGCGAAGAGATGTCGTATGCGCACGCAGCCGTTGCGCGCCTCATTGGGAAGCCTAATACCGGGGTTAAGGAGTGCGGCGGTTCGCGACTTGGCATCCCTCCGAAGGTTCAAGCCGTGCCGGGCGATGAGCGTGGCTCGCGGCTGCCGTCCGAAACCGCGGTCGTGTCCGTGATGTCGCGCGTGGAGCGAGCACGGTTGAACCTGCGAGAGCAAGCGTGAACCGTCGAGAGCAAGGCGGAACCGTCGAGAGCAAGGCGGAACCGTCGAGAGCAAGGCGGAACCGGCGAGAACAGGGCGTGATCCGGCGAGAGCAAGGCGGAACCGGCGAGGTGGTATACTGACGCTATGAAGTACATTCTCCTTGTCCCCGACGGCGCGGCGGATCAGCCGATGGGTGATCTCGATGGTAAGACTCCCCTGGAAGTAGCGCGCACTCCCTATCTTGACGATCTGGCCAAGAATGGCCTGGTCGGTTCGGTGCAGGTCACTCCGCTGGACATGTATCCTGGAAGCGATGCCGCGAACATGGCGCTGCTCGGATACGATCCCAAGCGATACTACACGGGCAGAGGCCCCATTGAGGCTGCGGCGATGGGCCTGCCCATGGACGCAAAAGACGTCGCGTTCCGGTGCTCGCTTATCAGCACGGACGGAGTCAGCCTGCTGGACTATAGCGCCGGGCACATCACGACCGAAGAGGCGCGCCCTATTATCGAGCTGGCCAACAAGAAGCTCGGGACGCGGGCGATGACCCTGTTCCCGGGCGTCTCGTATCGACATATTCTTCGCTGGCACGATGGCCCGACGGAGATGCTCACCCACCCACCGCACGAGAATATGGGCAAGCCGCTGGCGGATATCTATCCGACCGGCGAGGGCGAGTCCAGGCTGCGTTCGTTTATCGAGGATTCGATCAACCTCCTGGACGACCTTCCTTTTAACAAGAACCGCCGCGCGGAGGGCAAGCCGACCGCCAATACACTCTGGCCGTGGAGCCCTGGGCGCCTGCCGCAGCTTCCATCGTTCCTGTCCCGGCGCGGAATGACAGGCGCGGTCATTTCGGCGGTCGACGTGGTGCGCGGACTCGGCCGCCTGACCGGGCTGGAGGTTCTCGACGTGCCGGGCGCGACCGGCTATTTCGATACGAATTATGAAGGCAAGGGACGGTACGCCCTGGACGCCCTGGACCGGCACGATTTCGTTTGGGTCCACGTCGAAGCGCCGGACGAGGCGGGGCACGCGGGCAGCATCGATGAGAAAATTCGCGCCATAGAGAACTTCGATAAGCTGGTCGTCGGCACGATGCTGGACGGCCTGAAGAAGTTCGACGACTTCCGCCTGCTCTGCGCGCCGGACCATATGACGCCGGTAGCTACGCGCGGCCACGCGGTCGGTCCCGTGCCATTTCTCCTGTTCGACTCTCGCAAGGCCCTGCGCGGCGGCGGCCATCTTCCCTACGACGAGCGAGCGCTCCATGAGACGAAGACGAACCTGCCGGAGGGATACCGGCTTATCGACGATCTGTTCGAATAGCGGCCGCTGTTTTTCGCCGAAACGAAGCAGTGCGGCGCACTGTCTAACCGATGAATATCTTTACTATCTTAGTTTTCTGACCAATCGGCAACTCCGGTCTTAAAGGCCAATAGGAGGCTTTCTCATGAATACGTTTGCGTCTTTGTCGGTTCGAATCAGTCGCCTCACGCGCGCTACACTGCTCGCTTCGGCGTTTGCGGCGGGCGCCTGCATCGCTTATCCGGCCCTTGCGCAAGATACTAAAGCGGCGGATACCACCGCCTACACCCTCGCTAAGCGCGTGTTTAAGACGGGAGACGTCAACCGGTATAAGCTCGGCATGAAGGTGCACCTCGGCGATATGGAGAGCATCGTCAACCTACTTTTTAGGGAGACGATACAGGACGCCAAGCCGGGCGGGGAGTTCACGGCCCTGAACCAATTCGAAACAGCATCCGCGAATATCGGCGGGTCCGAGCAGGATCTCATGGCGTTCCTTCCCACGGTCACCGTCATGCGCGACAAAGCCGGTAAACTGACCAATAAGACGGAGGGCGGTATCGATGCCGCCAGTGCGCAGATCTCCGGCATGATGCAGTCGCTTTCCACCATGCAGGAGGCCTACCTTCCCAAGACTCCCGTCAA
>JAYTEU010000326.1:0-15757 GCA_043734985.1 Chthonomonadaceae bacterium | reverse complement strand
GCCACCACGCTGCCTATTTTCGTGGTATTAATATCCCTGTTAGGCTCAGTTTTCATCGCGCTCCTCCTTAAGCAGCGTTAATTGGAGGTGCGCGACCGGTGTGCACTCGTATGCTTGGGGCCGTCAGACGGACGGCCCAAGCAAACATGGACAGCTGACCACACTACAAGAGGGCGACCTGCGATAGGGCAAAGTTTCGCCGGAATGCGCATCCGCCACCTCTCCCGGCTCCGGCCACACCCGTGGTTATGCGTACGACGAGGAGCAGCGCCCCATCCATATCAAGAGGGACTACGGCGGAGGAAATGTCCAGACCGAACGCGGGTATGCCTACCATGGCGGCAGGCGCTGGCGCAAGGACATCGCGGCCAACCTCTGGACCTGGTATCCCTGTGGTCAACGTCTTACTGGCGCAGGCCACCAACATGCACCTCTCCCTAGGCCAGGAGCTGGGACTGATGGGGCGCTGCTCCTCACCAGCAAGGGCGCGGCGGCGGTGACGAGCGGCGGCTTCATCACCCTCGCGGCCACGCTCTCCAGCACGCACAACACCACGCTCGTGCGGACCCTGCGATATGGATCGCAAGTCCCGCTACATGAGTGAGGCCCGCGCCATCACCAACCTTATCGGCAACGGCCTGGCAGCGCTGATCGTCGCCAAGAGCGAAGGGGAACTCGATCCGGATCTGGCCGCGCCTCTGCTTCGAGGCTCGAAGTGAGCGTAATCGGCGAGCGTCACGGCGATGTAGGGACACCGTGACGTCGCACCTGCTCCGGACAGTCGGACAGAATGCTGGGGTAGACGCGTTTCGCAGCTTTCCCACTCTGAGCGCGATATGTCTAGGGCCAAGGTTGACGCGTGAATCGGCAGTTGGATCGCGCAAAATATTGGTTGCAGCGCAAAGTGAGGCGTTTACCAGGATGTCGGAATCGCGGACGTTGCCGGTAATTGCCGAACTAATAGGTTCATTCGCCGTCGAGATCGGTGACCTTGATCTTGTCCCTGGCGCCATGCCGGATCCGCAGTACACGCACCAACGGACCATTAGCCGTTTCTTCCTGAACGTCAAACAGAATGCGATAAGAATCGTAAAGTAAATGCCTGATTTCGCGTCCGACGTTTCGTGACTCTGCAATGACTGGACAGCGGCGCGGCATCATGCTCAGCGTTTCTATCTCCTGAAAGAAACCGATCAGCCATGCTTCAGCACGCTCCGGAGCGTCTTCGCGGATGTATTCAAAGGCTTGGTAGGCATCGGATTCGGCAGGCGCGGTGAGCTTAACGCTGTAGACCATACTGGGCCTTCATCTCTTCGAGGACTTGCCGCGCGGGCTTCATCTCTCCACGGTCGGCAGCGGCAAGACCTTCCTGGATGGCGGTGATAAGGTCGGCATGCTCCAGCCGGTCAATCATCTCTTGATAACTCGCGGCGTCCTGGATGACGACTTCGGCTTTTCCATTGACCGTAAGGATTTCGGGCTTTCTGGTCACCTTAAGCCTGGCGACATGAGACTTATGGTTGCGAAGAAAATCGGTCATGGAGTGAATCTGTCTGGTGTCGAGCATAGGCGTTCTCCAGCATAGTATTGTCAAACAATTCTATGTTGACACAATTCTTGCCGGAAGTCCAGAAAACAAACGGCGGAACGCTGATCCTGCGATCCGGGGCTAACTAGGATAAGCGAGCCGCAGAACGAATGAGATTGGCCCTTTCGATCATACTTCCCGGGTGAACGGGAGTAACTGCGCATCCTGGAGGGCCAGCGGCAGTTGCCCGCTCTGCCCACGCGTTCGCGACTGATTTCCCCTGTGCATCTTTCTTAACTTGTGGCATAACTAAGTCCTTGGCTGCTGGAACGACGCAATGTGGCGCCAGATCAGGCGACAATTGTGATATATCTGTCCATGAACGATCAGGAGGTGGTGGGTAATGCTTAATAAGCTCTATATTTAGGCGCCTCCTGCGGGACTTGCGATCCTGATCGGCATCGACCGCTTCATGGGCGAGGCCCGCGACATCATGAACCTCATCGGCAACGGCCTGGCAACGCTGATCGTCGCCAAGAGCGAAGGGGAACTCGATGCGGAGCTGGCCGCGCCTCTGCTCCGAGCGCATTGAAAAGTCGCTACACAATGCTCACCCAGGCGATAAGATTTGGCGACTGGAATCCCGCGGGCGCTCGTAGATTGAGACGCGGTCCCTTCCGCCGGATTTAGAGGCATAGAGAGCCTTGTCCGCCTCGTCTATCAATACGGAAGGCCCGACCGCTAAAATGTCGAACGATGAAATACCGATACTCATTGTTATGCCACGATGCTCCCACGGTTCGCGCGCCAGTGTCTGCCTGATGCGCTCTGCAACGGCAGACGCCCCAATTCGATCCACTTCCGGCAGGATGATGACGAACTCTTCCCCCCCATAACGGGCGACATAATCGGTCGAACGGGCGGATTCCTCAAGAATACGGGCAACGTCTCTGAGCACGCCGTCTCCTGTGGGGTGCCCGAACGTGTCGTTAAATTGCTTGAAATTGTCCACGTCCAGAAGCATGACGCAGAGGGGCGTGCCATATCTGCGAGATCGCTCGAACTCCTTGGCCAGCTTCTCCTGAAAGGCTCGATGGTTCTTCAAGCCTGTAAGTCCGTCTGTTGTCGCCAGCGCTTCCAGTTGCAGATGGCCGGCAACGAGGTCGGCCTGTTGTTCCACCAATATCCTGTTGACCAATTCAAGGTGATCGTTTGCGGCCTGTATCTGCTCGGATAGTCGCTTCGCATCGTTGATGTCACGAAGCGTGCCGAGCAGACGCCGTGGCTTGCCTGCTTCATCGACTACCGATCTGCCCATGGCGTGAAACCACCGGATGGAATGATCCTCCATAATGGCACGTATATCGAACTCATAAGAATTGCCGTCCTGAACCGCTTTCTCGACTACCCGCCGGTGCATCGGCACATCGTCAGGGTGGTACCGCTTAAGCAGACCTTCATAGGAGGGCGCGCCCTGCGCGGGGTCGAATTCGAGCAGTCGGAACATTTCGTCCGACCAAAGGTTTGCCCCAGTTGCGATATCAAACTCCCATGAGCCGATACTCGCTACGCTCTGGGCCTCGACAAGCCGAGCCTGGCTGCGGGTCAGGGCCTCCAGAGCCTCCTTGCGATCGGTGATATCCTGTGCAGTGCCCATGATCTGGCAGGGCGAACCATCCGCATTTCGCTTAAAGACACTTTCGCGATGCCAAAGCCAGCGCCATTCTCCGCTTGAATGCCGTAACCGCTGCTCAAACTCCATAGTTCCGTGGTCCGGGAGTGACGCGAACTCGGCAAAGTGAGACTGCGCAAACTCGCGGTCATCGGGATGAACTATTTCCAAGAACAGACCATCACCCTTAGCCTGGATCTCCTCCGCCGAATATCCTAGGAATGCAGTCGCGTCGCGGTTGCAATAGACGTTTCGTCTGCTTGCGATGTCATTGATATAGATTATGCTCGTGGAGTTTTCGGCGATACTCTCCGCAAACAGCTTTGCTTCTTGCATCGCTATTTCGGCCTGTATACGCTCGGTAATGTCTACCGCGACTCCGCCAACGAAATCTTTTCCGGAAGGATCTGTAAAGGGGAACTTGTAAACATTCCAGCTTCGCATCTCACCGTTCGCCGTGGGCAAGAGCTCGACTGTTTCAAATGGTTTCGCGGATGCTCGGACGGTTTTGTCGTTGTACTGGTTCTGACGGGCCACCGCATCAGGAAACAAGTCGTAATCCGTTGCGCCCCAAATGTCGACCAGGGGAACGTTGAATAGGCGTTCAAACGGCTGGTTGACATAGACATAGCGTCCATGCTCATCCTTCATAAATGCAACGACGGGACTGGTGTTCATGAACGCTTCGAATCGGGAACGGCTCTCGCGAAGGTCGCGTTCCATGCGCTGCTGAACTGCGTAGGCTCTCTCCTGTTGACTTATAATTCGCCGCAGTTCCAATTGCGCTACCACTTGGCCTGCAAGTACCTGCAGGATGCGCTTTTGTTCAGGCGTCAGGTCGCGTGGAATGCGGTCAATAACGCACAAGGATCCAAGGCTGTATCCGGATGGGGCGATCAAGGGGGCGCCTGCATAAAAGCGAATATGAGGCTCGTTTTTAACCAATGGATTATTGGAGAACCGGGCATCATCCAGAGCGTCTCGAACCACAAACAAGTCAGGCTGCAAAATCGTATGGCCGCAAAACGCGAGATCCCTTGCAGTCTCCGTCGCATCGAGGCCAACGCTGGATTTGAACCATTGGCGTGCCTGGTCGATCAGACTGATTAGGCCGATAGGAGTTCCACACAGCATCGATGCCAGCTCGGTGATATCGTCGAACGCCCGGTCCGGCGGAGTATCCAAAATATCGTACGAGTGAAGACAATCCAGTCGTTCGGCTTCATTCTTGGGAATGGGTGCGGGCAATAAGGTTACCTCTAAGAGTGTGTATAAAAACGCGGAATTCGCCCCCGCCGCCCTCCACCCGCACGCGGGTACCCGGTCCGGGGGAACCAGCCGTACAGGGCGCCGCGACTCCCCCAGGATTGGGGGCTGGGGGGCGGTTTCCCCACACTTTCCAAGCGATAAATTCATTGGAATAGAAAGGTGTCAGCATAGAGGATAGCATTATGACAGGGAGTCATACCTGATCTTCCTTATGTAATTATCGGTTGTGGCGACCGAAACTGGAGTCCATCGAACATTGAAACGTAAGTCGCCAACTATATTAGAGGTCGCGCCTGCCTCGCGAGGAGGATTCGGAATGGCGTCTGGACACCCCATGGATCCCTTGACAATGTGACTGGCAAACGACATAATAATCACATGTGACGTCTAGCCGTGCCCGGCTCCTTCCGCCGGATCGGACAGGCAGGCGCCTCCAGAGGGGAGACACGTCAGATGAACTTGGCATTCAATCCTGGAGTGGGTTTGACTTCGATCGCCGCACGCTGTCTTTTCGCGTTTGGCGCTGCCTGTTTGGCGCTGAGTCCCGCGGCAGCGCATGCGCAGATAAATCGCTCGAGGCCGCCGTCATCCCCGCCGCCGTCCAGCAGCCAGGGCGGCGGCAAACCGTCTTCCGCGCCGAGCTCGTCCGGGTCGCGGTCTGAAAGCAGCCGGACGCCGTCGAACTCCGCGCCTTCTGCTTCCCGGGCGGACAGCGCGCGTACACCTGGCATATTCGAGGGCGGTCGCAGCGGCGGATCGACTCGGGACTCCTCGGACGGAAGTGGGGCCACGAAGGACGGCCGGAAGACGCTGGACCGTTTCAATCGCTCGCATGAGAGCGCGGCGGCCAAGGGCTCGACGGGCGTGCATGGCATCGTCGTGCCGATTTTTCCGATTGGCCCATATCCGTATGGGTACTATCCGGGCAGCTACTATCCCGGGAGCTACTTCCCAGGCGGGTACTATCCCGGTGGCTACGATCCGAACGGATTCCCGGACCCGACCTATCCTCGGCCGTCGCCGCGCCGTGCAAGCGTTGCGTCGCGGTACGATTCGCCTTACTATTTCTGCGATGATCTTCCTGGAGCCGCCTATGTAGATGGCGGGACGGTCATCCTCGCAAAGCCAAAGCGACTCTATGCCCCGGTCCCGGTCTACGAGGATGGACGATTGGTGGAGTGGCGGGATCTTGGCGCGAAGGACTATCTTGCGAATCGGAACGCGGAGAGCACGGATTACCGCGTGCGCGAGCAAACCGCCGTCGATGCCGCGCTGGACGGCGCCATTTCCGACATTCGTCAGTCGTGGACGAAAGGCGACATCGAGCCACTCGCGCGCCACGTGAACGGCGCAACGGATATAGCGGTGTTGATAAACGGGAAGTACCTCTACTCACTGGCTCCCGGCGATTTCCTAGGCGTCACGCGAGACGCCTACGGATCGGTAGCGGGGTTGAGGTTCATAGCCGACCACCTCCATCTGCGAGCCGACGGCATCTACGCGCTGACAGGGCGTCACCTCTACACGGATAAGAAGGGCGACGACCGTACCGTCTACTTTACCTATGTGCTGACAAAGCTTAAGGACGATTACGTGGTGACCCAGATCGCCACCGCTTCCGACCGAGAGTAAAAACAAAAAAGATAACTTCTCAGAAGGGAAGCAGGATTGAGCCGTCCCGAAGGCTTTCGGGACGGCTCAATCCTCATTTGCCGTATATGCCACGCCCGCTCGTCCTTGGAAACGGCAGCCTCCTTGTCGCGCTCGATAAAGAGCTTGCCATCCGCGATTTTACCTTTCCCCGTGTCGGTCTGCTCAACCACCTGAGCGGGCATCGAATCCGTATCGGCGTCTGGTGCGATGGCCGATTTGCATGGATGGCCGATCCCGCCTGGACAAAGGATTTGCGGTACGAAGCGGATACGCTGGTTACCTCCGTCCGTTGCGAGCATCGTGATATGGCGATCGGCCTGGTTCTCTCCGACTGCGTGCTTCATCGCGACAACATCTTGCTGCGGCGAATCGAGGTGCAGAATCACTCCGCGCACGATAGGGACGTCCGGATTTTTCTCAGCCACGACTTCCATCTCGCCGAAACTGATATCGGCGATACCGCCTTCTATAATCCATTCGTCGACGCGATCATACACTACAAACGTGACAACTACTTCCTGATCTCGGGAAAGGCATCCGAGCCGCCTCTGAATGAGGGAATCTACCAATATACGACGGGAATTAAGGGCTTTAAGGGAGCGGAAGGAACCTGGCGCGACGCTGAGGACGGCGTACTTTCCATGAACCCCGTGGAGCAGGGATCGGTGGACTCCACGCTCAGCTTTCGGGTCGCGGTGCCTGCCAACGCAGCACGGATCGTTCGATCCTGGACGTGCGTGGGCCACACCATGCGCGACATTACACGACTGCACGAACGCGTGCTGAAGACTGGGTTCGACACTCTGATCGAGCAGACCGCGAACTACTGGATCGCCTGGACGCGCAGCCAGTCGCAGGATAAGCGGCTCGCCGCGCTGCCGGCTCCGGCCGCGGACCTCTTTCGCCGGAGCCTGCTCACCATTCGGACGCAGATCGACAATCACGGCGCCATAATCGCGGCGAACGACTCCGATATCATGGAGACGGCGCGCGCGCACTATTCCTATATGTGGCCTCGCGACGGCGCTCTGGTCGCGCACGCGCTGGACAGGCTCGGGTATCAGGACATTACACGGCGGTTCTTTCAGTTCTGCTGCCACGTGCTTCCGGCGGATCGGCCGGCTCTCATGCACAAGTACAGCGCCGACGGCTCGTGGGGCGCGACGTGGCATCCCTGGAAGATAGGGGGCCAGAACGAGGTCCCATTCCAGCAGGACAGCACGGCGCTCGTGATCTGGTCGCTCTGGCAGCACTACTCTGCCAACCAGGATCTTGAGTTCGCCGAGGCGCTGTACCGGGATCTGGTCGTGCCCGCGGCGGATTTCATCGTTTCGTACCGCGATCCGGCCACCGGCTTGCCGCTTCCCTCGTACGATCTCTGGGAGGAGCGGCGCGGTGTGAACGCATACACGTGCGGCACCGTTTTCGCGGCGCTTACGGCCGCGTCTGAGTTCGCCACCCTGTTTCATGACCCACAGGTGACGGTCTACGCCGAGGCTGCCGAGCAGCTTCGCAATGGGATTGCGGAGCATCTGTGGGATGAGGACGCATCCCGGTTTGCGCGCCGTCTCGTGGTCCATACCGACGGCAGTTTCGAACGCGACCTCACCATCGATGCCGCCGTGTACGCGCTGTTCGCCTTCGGGGCCTTTCCGGCCACGGACGACCGAATCGAGCGTACGATGCGGCAGACGCTCTCGCGATTGTGGGTTCAGACCGATATAGGCGGAATGGCGAGGTACGAGAGCGACTACTATTTCCGCCGAAGCGACGATCTAAACCGCGTGCCGGGAAACCCGTGGGTCATCTGCACGCTCTGGGCGGCTCAGTACTATATCGCCAGGGCCAAGGAGGTTCGCGACCTGGAGACGCCGCTAGGCCTGCTGATGTGGGCGACACACCGGTGCTCCACGTCCGGCATACTGCCCGAACAGGTACATCCCTACACCGGCGAGCCTCTCTCGGTAGCGCCCCTCACCTGGAGCCACGCCGAGTTCGTCACCACAGCCCTTCTCTATCTGGACAAGCAGGACGCGCTGACCGCCGGTATGAATCGATCGTAGTAGTTCAGCCGTGGCCGGAATTGTATCCCGAAGGGATTACGTCCCTCAGCCCAGGGTTGGCGCGTTGCGCCTACCCTGGACCCCTGGACTGGACCCCTGGACCCCTGGACCCCTGGGACACACAAATTGCAAACGCCGCCGTTGTACGGTAGAATGAGGACGCTATGTCAGAAATCGTTCTCAAAAATGTAAATGCGCTTATCGTGTCCGGGGTTGAAGAGGGGAGCGCTGCCGAGCGCGCGGGGGTTCGCGCCGGCGACCTGCTGCGCGAGATCAACAGCAACCCCATCCTGGACATTCTCGACTACAGGTTCCATTCCGCCGAAAAGCGGTTACAGCTTACGGTCGAGCGTGACGGACAGCTACTGCGACCGTTGCTCAGCAAGCAGGACGTAGAGGATGCCGGTCTCGCGTTTGAATACGATCTAGGAGACAAAATTCACACATGTAAGAACAAGTGTGTTTTCTGTTTCATCCATCAGCAGCCGAAAAAGATGCGGAAGTCGCTCTATTTGATGGACGACGATTTCCGCCTCTCCTTTATGCACGGCAACTACGTCACGCTGACGAACTTGAGCGACGCCGAGTGGGCGCGTATCCTCGAACAGCGGCTGTCTCCGCTCTACGTCTCCGTCCATGCCACCGATCCCTTGCTCCGCGCTAAGCTCCTGGGCCGCTCCGAGCCTACTCCTATCCTGCCGCAGATACGCGAGCTCGCCGACAACCGCGTCGATGTCCATGCGCAGATCGTTCTGTGCCCCGGTATCAACGACGGCGACGCGCTGGAGCAGACGCTGGAGGAGCTGGCGCGAGAGCATCGCAGCGTTACGGACAAGCGCGCGGGCGTGCCGTCTGTGGCCATTGTCCCCGTGGGAATGACCCGCTTTCGCGAGCGCCTCCCCAGTCTCGTTCATGTCGAGCGCGACTATGCTCGGGAGATGATCGCGAAGGTGACTAAGCGAAGCCGTGAGTTCGAGCGCACGCTGGGTACCCGGTTTGCCTGGCTCGCCGACGAATGGTACTTCATCGCCGAGCAGAAGTATCCCGGACGCGCATACTACGAGGACTTTCCTCAGTTGGAGGACGGCATCGGCACGGTGCGGCTGTTCCTGGAGGATGCCAACGCCATCTCGCGAAGGCTGCCGCAGCGAGTGGAGACGCCGGTCTCGGCGACGCTGGTCACGGCTGAAATGCCCGCGCCGACCGTGCAGCGGTTTGCGGACCGGCTGAACAGGATCGACGGGGTAGACGTCAACGTTTGCGTGGTGAAGAATGACTTCTTCGGCGGCGATATCCATATTGCGGGCCTGCTCACTGCACAGGACATCTTAGCGCAGCTCAAGACCTTCCCGGGCCTGCGAGAAACGATCTACTTGCCGCAGATATGCCTCCGCGATGGCGTAGTGTTTTTGGATGATTTGACGATAGACGAGGCGCGCGCGCAATCCGGACTGGACCTGCGCGTGGTTGGGAATCGCCCCCGCGACCTTGCCGCCGCCATGGGACTGCTGTCCTCCGGCCGCCGAGAGTATCCGGCATCGCGCCACTGGGTCACGGAAGAGAACGTGGCGGAGTAGGCGCGGCACATGCGATCACGAACACCGGAGGCGCGAATGCGGCGAGTAGAGAAGGAACCGGCGGATCCGTTCTTCAACCGGGAGCTGAGCTGGCTCGATTTCAACAGCCGGGTACTCGAAGAGGCGCGCAACGTCGATCATCCACTCCTGGAGCGCCTCAAGTTCCTGGCGATCTTCAGCAACAACCTGGACGAGTTCTTTATGATCCACGTTCCGGGGATGCGCGACCGCTCCCTGGAAGAGAACGGCTCGATCACGGAGCGCGTGCTCTCCTCAAGTCTTCAGGCCATACAGGAAAAACTCGAGCCGGTTCTCAGCGAAGCGTTGCGCTGTTATCAGAACCTGATGGCGCAGCTATCGTGCCACGGAGTGCGCATCGTCCCCTATGCCGAGCTCCACGGCGCGCAGAAGGAGCGCTTCAGGGACTATTTCGAGGAGGAGGTTTTCCCGATCCTTACTCCCCTGGCGGTAGATCCCGGCCATCCCTTCCCCTATATTTCGAACCTCAGCCTCAGCCTTGCCGTTCTGATCCGCGACCCGGAGACGGGACAGGATCACTTTGCGCGCGTAAAGGTGCCGGGCAGGCCTACACTGCCGCGCCTGGTGCCGATTCTCGGCCAGCAATGGCACTACGTACTCCTGGAAGAGCTCGTCGCGGCGCACCTGGACCGTCTTTTCCCGGGTATGGAGGTAGTGGCCGCCTATCCGTTTCGCGTAACGCGTGACGCCGACCTGGAGCTTTCGGGACAGAACACCGACGACCTGCTCGCCATGATCGAGGACGAGCTCTCGAAGCGCAGGCTTGGCGAGGCCGTAAGGCTGGAGTGCTCCCGGAACACCCCGGACAACGTCGTCCATATGCTTACCGACGAGCTAAACCTGACGGAAGAGGAGACCTATCGTTTCGATGGACCGCTCAACCTGGCGGATCTCTTCCCGCTTACGTCGATAGATATTCCCGAACTGAAAGATCCGCCGCTGATCCCGGCCGTGCCGCTCGCGCTTCGTGGCGGTACGGACGTGTTCAGCGCGATCCGCCATGGCGACGTTCTGCTCTACCATCCCTTTCACTCATTCGGCTGCGTTACCGACTTCCTGCGCCGGGCAGCGGACGATCCGCACGTGCTGACGATCAAACATACGCTCTATCGAACGAGCGGGGATTCGCCGGTGCTGCAGGCGCTCATAGATGCCGCGGAAGCCGGCAAGCAGGTCGCATGCCTGGTGGAGCTAAAGGCGCGCTTCGACGAGGCCAACAATATCAATTGGGCGCGCCAATTGGAAAAAGCAGGCGTGCATGTTGTCTACGGCATCATGGGGCTGAAGACCCACTGCAAGGTCACGCTGGTGGTGCGGCGCGAGGACGATGGGCTTCGGCGGTACATGCACATCGGTACCGGCAACTACAACCCGAAGACGGCCGCGGTGTATACGGACGTGGGCATTCTCACCTGCAATCCGGATTTTGGGCCGGACGCCAGCGCGATCTTCAACTACCTTACCGGTATCGCGAAGCAGAGCGCGTATCGGAAATTCCTGGTAGCGCCCGTAAGCCTGCGGCAGCAGTTGCTGAAGATGATCGCCAGGGAGACAGCCCTGCACACCGCCGAGAACCCCGGCCGAATCATCGCAAAAATGAACTCGCTGGTCGATCCGGATCTGATCCAGGCGCTGTACGCGGCGTCGGCCAAGGGCGTGCGAGTCGATCTTATTATCCGGGGAATGTGCTGCCTGCGCCCGGGCATGCCCAACCTATCGGAGAATATTCGCGTAGTATCCATTGTAGGCCGGTTCCTGGAGCATAGCCGGATCTTCTATTTCCAGAATGGGGGAGCCGAGGAGCTGTACATCGGAAGCGCGGACTGGATGTCCCGCAACCTGGACCGCCGAATAGAGGTCGTTGTGCCGATTGAAAGTCAGGATATCCTCCGCGTGCTTCGGGACGACGTGCTGGAACTGTGCCTAAAGGACAACCGGCAGGCCTGGGAGCTGAGCGGGGATGGCCGCTACACGCGTCTCCATCCGGCGAAGGGCAAGGCCGGGATCAGCTCGCAGCTTGTGCTGATGGAGCGGATGACCAAGTAGAGTTCGGAATTGAAGTAGTTTGAAATGAAATAGACGGAAGGAGTTTATCGATGCAACCAAGATGGCACGTGGCGCTCGCCGCTGCCGCACTGCTGTTTGTGCCCGCAATCGTGGCGCGCGCGGCCGAGGCGATACCGTGGAGGACCGACTTCGCTGCCGCCAAGGCTGAGGCAAAGAAGAGCCACAAGTTGATATTCGTGGACTTTTACGCCGAGTGGTGAGGCACCTGTAAAGAGCTGGATCGCCTTGTCTATCCGGACAAAAAGGTGATACAGGCCGCGGGACAGGCTGTCCCGCTTAAGATGGACGTAGACCGCAAGGATGTCGCCCCGATCGCGGTAAAGTACAAAGTCAGCGCCATTCCGGCCCTGTTCGTACTGGATGCGGACGGCAAAGTGGTGGGCACGGTAGAGATTACGATGACTCCGGCAAAGTTTGCCGCACAGCTCGAAGGCATACTTAAGAAGCACAAGCCGGGGCTGGCCAAGAAGGCGCGCAAGCGCTAAGAGCGTGTGCAGAATGAGCGGAATACGCCCCTAGCCCCAATGCCGTTTAAATAAGCACGAGATCGCCCACCATTCCGCGACGGTACCCTTTGGGTGCCGTCGCAATGGTAGGCACTTATTTAAACGGCATTGAGCCTGGAACTCTATTGGGGTGTACGGGGCTCCCGACACCCCAGTACATCCTCGGCATCCACGATCTCGTATCGGTAGCCCTGCTCGGTCAGGAATAGTTGGCGGTGCGTGGCGAACTCCTGATCCCGTGTTTCGCGGGTCACGATCGAGTAGAAGTGGGCGGTGCTCCCATCGGTCTTCGGTCGCAGTATCCGTCCCAGGCGCTGCGCCTCCTCCTGCCTTGAGCCGAACGTACCCGAGACCTGGATCGCCACGTTGGCGTCCGGGAGATCGATCGAGAAGTTGGCGACTTTCGACACGATCAGCAGCTTTATCTCGCCGGACTTAAAGGCGGCGTAGATCCGTGCGCGATCCCGCTGAAGGGTCTTCCCAGTTATCACTGGAGCATCGAATCGCTGAGTGATGTTCGCCAACTGGTCCAGATATTGGCCGATAATCAACACGTTGTCGTCGCGGTGCCTTTCCAGCAGCGCCTGGATGATCTCTTCCTTGCGCGGATTCGTTGATGCCAGTCGAAATTTGTCACGCTGTTCGGCGACGGCATACTCCAAACGGCAGTCGTCCTGAAGGCCGACGCGTATCTCCGTACAGATTGCGGTCGCGATCCATCCCTGCTTTTCCAGGACTTTCCACGGCACATCGGCCTTCTTCGGCCCGATTAGCGCGAATACGTCGTCCTCCCGGCCATCCTCGCGGACGAGGGTGGCGGTCAAGCCGAGCCGCCGCTTTGCCTGAATCTCCGCCGTGATGCGAAACACCGGCGCGGGCAGTAGGTGTACCTCGTCGTAGATGATGAGGCCCCAATTCTGGCGATTGAACAGGTCCAGATTGAGATACCCGGCCGCCTGTTCTGCGGTATCTCCCGCTAGCTTCTTGAGGTCCCAATCCTCCTCGACGACAGGCAGCACGTCTGTAGCGCCGTCCAGCTCCGCCGGATCCTCGCTTTTGCGCTTTTTGCCCTTCGCCTTCTTCGGATCGCGGCGCACGGTGAGCACCTGATAGGTGGCGATGGTGACCGGCTTGATCTCCTTGATCTCGCCGCTGTATTCGCCGATCATGTCTTCGGTCAGCGTGGTCTTGTCCAGCAGCTCGCTGCGCCACTGGCGCGCGGCGGTGATGCCAGTGCAGATGATGAGCGTCTGCATCTGCGCCTTGGCCATCGACTGCATTCCGATGATCGTCTTTCCCGCGCCGCAGGGAAGCACCAGCACGCCGCTCCCTCCCGTGGCGGCTCCGTTGGCCCAAAACGCTCCGGCTGCCGCCTCCTGGTAGGGTCGGGGAAGGAACGGCTTGCCCGCGCGCGTGATCTCCCGCAGGCGGAAATCGATCGCGTCGCCTTCAGTGTAGCCCGCCAGATCCTCAATGGGGAAGCCGATCTTCAGCAGCGCCTGTTTCAGCCGGCCGCGCTCCAGGAGTGGAATCTCGACCGTCCGCGCATCTCGCGGCGCCAGGAGATACGGCTGGATAGCCTTGTTGTGCCGGATCTCGGTCATCAACAGGTTGTCCTCCGCGCGAAGCAGAAGACAGCCGTCCTCCTTGAAGAGCTTGAGACGACCGTAGCGACCGACATAGTCCCGTATATCGTGGAGAATGTTGCCCGGCACGTCGTACTTGGAGTAGTCGTTCAGCACGCCGACCATCTCTTCCGCGGACATCCCCGCGGCCCGCGCGTTCCAGAGGGAGAGCGGCGTGAGGCGGTATGTGTGGATATGCTCGGGACTCTTGATCAATTCGCAGAATCCGGACAATTGATCGCGGCACGCTTCGTAGCGCGTATTATCGACCTCCAGAAGGACCGTGCGATCGGATTGAACGATGAGCGGATTGTCGGGGTTATACATTGAGCGAGCGCCTCCTGAAAATGCGTTCCGATAGCGAAACAACGTTAGAGTTTACCTGTTTCGGTCTCGCAATACGCCGGCAAAGCAAAAGCGCGAGGACAGGCGCCCTCGCGCTTTTATGGGACCGGCACGCTCGCGGGATTAACCGCAGCCACAGCCGCCGCCGCCGCCGCCCGAACTGCAGCAGCCGCCACCGGAAGCGGGCTCCGCCTCGTCTTCCGTGGCGAAGGAGCTTCCGCAGCCGCAGGAGCGCGTTGCATTCGGGTTGTCGATCTTAAAGCCGCCGCCCATGACATCCTCGACGTAGTCGACCGAGGCGCCCTTGATGTAGTTGACGCTCAGCGGGTCGACGACGACTTTGACACCGTGGCAGCTATAGACGAAATCACCCTCTTCGATGCTGTCGTCGATCGCCATGCCATAGTTCAAGCCGGAGCAGCCGCCGCCTGAGACGAAGACGCGAAGCGCGGCATCGGCCTTGCCCTGTCGCTCCAGCAGTCCGCGGATCTCTTCCGCCGCGCGCTCGGAAAGGGTAACGCCGGTAGCGTTGGGTAGTTCGAGAGTTGCCATGTGTTATATCGCTCCTTAAGGTTTATGACTGGGACTTGCAAACGCGATCTCAAAGGGCCGAAACCCTCGCAATCGTGTCGGCAGGCCATAGTAGAAAGCTCTATTCAATTATTATGCAGGCCAGCCTCGGCGCGTCGAAAATTCGAGCCTGCTGAATTGTACTAGATTCCAAACGAGATTGCAAGCGCTCTGCGCTTATCATCAGATGGATGGACGCTAAGACCATTACCGGTTTTGCTGTCCTTGTAATCTATTGTTGCATGTCTGGCATAAAATCTGCACGATTTGTTTGAACACTGTTACCCGCACACTATGTTTACGAACTATTCCGTTCGGAAGTTACCGGATCGCAGCCGCCACTTTGGATGGAAGCCGCCATTCGCTCCTTCGAGTTTCGAACTGCGTCGGTGCAGGAAGAGAGGTTGCCATAATGAACTCAATCGGCAAGGCAAAGTGGTTCAACGCCATCAAAGGTTACGGGTCTATCGAGGGGGAAGACGGCGTGGATGGGTTCGTACACTACTCCCCGCATATTCGGACTCTGTGAATGTGGTACCCGGCTTCGAACAGCGCAGCGGCGTTGCCAACCAGTGGATGGGGGGCAGTATCCTACGATGAAGCGGTCAGGATAATTTGCTCGCGCAGCCAGTAGGTCGGAGAGGGGAATGCCCGGGTGCGTCCTGTCCGCGCGCCGGTGCACCGGATTCAGCACGGTGTGGCAGACGGCCTCATCCTCGTGCGGCAGCGCTTCCCAGCTCAGGAGCCAAGCGACTCCGATGGACTGGGCGTCCATATCGACGATCGGCTCGGCATCGTCCCGCCCATGCCAGAAGACGTGTTGGTGAGAATCGATGACCACGA
>JAYTEU010000325.1:0-2426 GCA_043734985.1 Chthonomonadaceae bacterium | reverse complement strand
CAGGATCGGCAAGAACCTGCTCAACCTCCCCGCTCTGCGCAAAATCGGCTTTTCAGCCAACCGACGTCTTCTCGACGTCCAACGCCTCAGTCACGACTGCTTCGTGGGTCATGAGGCGCTTCAGAAGGCGCAAGAACCCAAGGTTGAGGCCAACCAGCGCACATCCGGACTTCGCTTCGGTGACTTCAAAACTCACGTTCTCCTACAGTCACTGCTGATCTTCCAATTGCAAGTATACGGATTCAGCAACCGTGATCTGCGAGAGCAACTTGCTGCATTGCTGAACATCGACATCGCCGAATTAACGCTGGGCAGGATGACTTACCTGCTGCGCAAAGTGCGCCTGCACGGCTTAATCACAAGGGTTCCGAAAAGCCACCGCTACCGACTGACGGAATTTGGATTGCGACTGAGCCTGTTTTACACACGCGCTTATAATAGACTGCTCGAACCAGCTGCTGCTCGGATCTTGGTGGAGCCGAGCGAGCCTCCTGGGAAAGGCCGTGACAGTATCGATCGCTTGGGCGAGGCCATGGATGCGTGCTGTCGGGCCTTTCATCTCGCCGCTTGAAACTTGACACATTTAGAGCAAGTTCCGTAGATTAAGAAGTCTAGGCTTCCTGACTAACTTAACGATGCCGTTCTCGTATATTCCTTCCAATGTCACTTCGGCCATTTTGTTCTCTCGTGTTCCGGTTCGGGATCCATCCGCATATAATATTATGCGGTTGCGGTCACGGTGCTGTCAAGAAGGCTGAAAGGTTATGCCGAAAGGTACGGCGTGACCAGTTCGCGCTCGATGGCGAGGCCTTTCCATTCGTCGGGGCCGGAGGCGTCGTAGATCAGAGTGAAGGGTCCGGCGAAGTCGGCGGCGCGGGCGAGGTCCAGGCATCGGCGAAAGTCGATGGCGTCGGGGACGTATTCGGAGAGGAAGGCGCACTTGGCGTGGCACGATTCGGCGTAGCGATAGATCGCCTCCAGGTCCGCGTATTTCGTGGGGCCGGTCCAATTGCCGAAGTCGAGATTGAAGCCGACTTCTCCTTCCAGACCGTCCATGAGCTTGTGTACCGCCTCGGGGCAGGAGAGCAGATCGAACCAGTTCTCGGTTGTGAGACGAACGCCGTGGTCGCGTCCGACCTTTGCAAGCTCGCCGAGCGCCGAGATACTGCGCTGAAGCGTTTCGGAAGTATATGGCGCCTTGCCCGCGATTACGCGCACCCTCTGCGCGCCAAGAAGCCCGGCTGTCTCGATCCAGCCCGCCATCCACTCCCGATCGCGCTCGCCATTTTCGGGATCGGTCAGATCTCCCGCCTCTACCAGAACGGATAGGAGGGACACCCCCGCCTCCCAGATGGCATATTTGAGCTCTTGAAGGTACGCGGGCTCACGGCTCGGCAGGTGCGGATGGGAGATTTCCAGGGTTAGGATGCCCGCTTCGGCAATGCGTTCGGGGAGCGCCACCAGGGCGAGTTTGGCCTGACCGTGGAGCGGGATGCAGGGCCTGCTGCCGTCGTCGCCGGGCAAATCGCGATAGTTCACTCCGAGCGCTCGATGCAGGCTATAAGAGGAGACTGAGAGACGGGATGTGTTTGGCGTGGGCATAGTGATTTGACCTTTTCCCAAGACGTTGGTTCCGACTTCGGCAACTCCTTAGCGCCGGAACGTCCAAAGTTTCAACGCTCCCTGTACAACTTGGCTTCCCCGATCGAACTGCGGGCGAGTTGCGGACATCGTTGGAATTCGACATGTCGCAGCTTTATCCCTACGTTCTACAGGAGATTGGCAACGCAATGCGGAATAATAGTCCTAAGTCTGTCGCAGCCGGTGCGTGCATTAACAGCGCGACAGAACTGGAGGATACGAATGCTGCGACTGGAGAACGTACCGCCGGAACAGATGCCGGAAGTGGTGCATATTGCATCCGAGCTTTATGAAAAAGACCGGCAACTGGACAGCGAAACGCAGGAGCGCCAGGCAACCGTAGATGCGGCGAAGGAGATCGGGCTCCCCGAAGAGTACCTTCATCGCGCGGCCACGGAGCTCCATGTTCGCCGCCTAGCCCAGGTATTGCAGCAGCGCCGCCGCCGCCGCACCGGCCTGCTGGCCGCAGTGGGCGCGGCACTCGTGCTCGTCACGGGTGGGATCTATGTTATGCGGTCGCAATCGTCCGCGCCGCCCATGGTAGCATCTACTATAGTGCAGTCGCCTTCCGTGCCGGCGTTCAGCCCGACTAGCTGGAAAATCGCGGCTAACGCGGACACGAAGGCGACGGCAGCGTTCAGCAACGGCTCGGCGACGATCCACGTGCAGCGCTTTGCCGCCGACTCGGCGAACCATTTCACGGCCAATCTCAACACTTTTGAAGGCGCCCAGAACCTCACTGGTCTCCGATCAGTCTCCTTTCAGGTACGCGGGACACTGCCCAA
>JAYTEU010000324.1:0-3692 GCA_043734985.1 Chthonomonadaceae bacterium | reverse complement strand
ACGAAGGCGCAGTAAGTCGCTAAGAACGTGAGCATCCAAAGCGACAGCACCGTTTCAGCGGCCCGTGGTTCGCAAGTCCCATTGCCTGATACCGCTCCGATTGGCGCGGGGACGGTATCGGCATTCGCCTCCGGAGGACGCCGGGTACCCACTGGGTGCGTAGGCCCATGTGCCGGGTCGTTTATCGCCCCGGCCAGCCTGCGCGCCAACTCCGCCGCGCCGCCCGCTGCCGCGAGGAGCGCAATCGCCCCGATGCCGGGAGGATGGAACGCGAGTGGCCGGTCGGACGCCGCATGCGCGAGAGTGCGGACGACGAGCAGCCAGGCCGCCAGGGGAAGAGCGGCGATGCACAGAAACCCGGCAGCCTCGCGAACGGGACGGAGGAAAGGCTTCGGGCGGGCGAAGACGATGCACACCAGAAAAGGAGGCAGCAGCGCGACACCGGCGAAGCGAGTAAGCAGCGCGGCGGCGGCGCACGCTCCAGCCGCCGCCAGCCGCCAGGTGCCACCGATTGCGCCCCATCGCGAAAACAGAAGCAGCGCGGCAAAGGTGCAGCAGAGGAAGAGCGGCTCCGACCAAGCCATCGTGTGGATGTGGAGCATCTCCGGCGACGCAAGGAATAGCAGTCCCGCTCCGATGCTCGCGTGGCCTCGCCCTCCCGTCATTCGGTAAGCCAGGCAGCAGAAGAGCGCCGCGTTCACGCCGTACAGCAGGATGGCCAGCGCCCGCGCTCCATCGATCGGATCGATTCCTGCTCTGCCGAAACCTGCCAGCAGCACGGGATAGAGAGGAGGCCAATGCGTAAACGGCGTGCCATTGAACCGCAGGCCATGGCCCGAGGCGAGGCTGCGCGCTGCCCCGATGTAGTGCGCCGAGTCCGGGCTGACGCCGATGCCGAACCGCGCGGCGCTCCAGCCTGCCACACTCGCCGCGAGGAACGCCACGCCCGCGACCCCGATCGGGAGCAACATCTTTACTGCGAAAGGTTGTTCAGGCGCGGCCGTTGCCAAATCGCGGTCTATCCTCTAAGAAAATGTGCAAAAAGCGTTGAATACGCCCCCTAACCCTTGCCCAGCACGCGGGTACCCGGTCTGGGGGATCGGCTGGAGTAATGCGCAACAACTCCCCCAAAATTGCGGGTGCGCTCTGGGCGCGGGGGGCGCTTTTCGATCTCTTTCCAAGGAGCGGATAACGAACGAAAAAACCGGCTCGCCGCCCATACAGACAGCGGAACCGGTTGACTTTCCTTGGTTGAACCGCCTGAGCGGTCGATTCTCAAAGGGAGAACCTGACGAAACAGCGAGATGCGCGAGGTTCTTGGCCGGGGGGTGCGCGCCCTGATTCCGCCGTTTGCAGGATTAAAATGTAAAGAATATATGATGATCGGGAAACAGATCCAAACAATGGAAGCGCTGTCTTGAAGTAGTACGTAACCGGCCTGATGTCTGACTAGGCGTCCGAAGAAACGTTTGCAGCTTGTGGTCCCTTTGCTCCTTCGATGATCTCAAAGCTGACTTCCTGACCTTCGGCCAGTGTCTTGAAGCCGTCCTTTACGATCGCAGAGTAATGGACGAAAATGTCCTTACCTTCCGTGGTTTCGATGAAGCCATAACCTTTGGCGTCGTTGAACCACTTCACTTTTCCAATCGGCATTCGAGTCCTCCTTACATGTGTACAAGCCGAGGCCAGCCTCAGCCGGACAAGTATAACACCTGCCAAAATGGTTGTCAACAATTGCTAGAAAAAAACCGCAGATTCTTCAGGCCGATTTTGAGATCGAGACACGAGGCGATGAGGGCGCCGAGGATTGGCGCGGTTGATCCCCGAAGGGGATACGCTATCTAGCCTGGGGTTGTCGCGTTGCGGCTACCCCAGGCGCTTGGTTACCGTTCCAGCGTAATCGCCGCGATCTTGATCTCCGGAGAGTTGGGCAGGATCAGCGCCACGAGCTTGCGGGGCTCCCGGATCTTGATCGCATAGTGGAACAGGGCCACGGCTCCCGGCTTCAGGCCATCGCGCTCGTAGTGCCTGCGGGCTAGCAGCGCTACCTCTTCACCATGGGACGGCGGCTGGTTCCAGCGGCTGACAGTGACGGCGTACTGGTCTTCGGATTGAATGGTCGGCTCCTGGAAGATCAGCTTCAGATTGGCGGCGGTGTCTTTGTCCGTACTGGCGGCGACGATATGGAGAATCCGGCACTGCCCGGATGTCTTGCCCAGCTCCACGCGCTGGCCCCGGCAGGCGATGAAGTTGTTCGCCTTGGGGAGTTTTGGCCCCCAGCGGAAGCTGATGCGCCGCGCGGACTCCGGTCCGCCGAGATCGGCGGGAAGCCACATTGCCGAGGGCGTGACCGGCGCGTCGGTATAGGGCGGCATCCATTCGGCCGGGAAGGATCGTCCCTGGCCGTCGAAATTTCCGAATATTCGGTCGCCATCAGAGAGGCCGGCCATATTGTAGGCCTTGGTGAGATCGGTAAAGATCAGACGGCTCCCGACGACCTGCACCGTATGAACCACGGAATCGAACGGACGGGTCATAGCGGAGGTCGAGGCCCACATATCCCCGAACTTCACATCCCACATCAGGAAGTAGGTTCCATCCGTGGAGGGAGCGGTGATGTTCGCGAGTATGTCGCTGACACGCGCTCCGGGAGGAACGTCCTGCGTCAGGGGAGTAAGTGCATCTTCCCAGCGCAACTCCGTGCCGTCGAGGTAGTACCAGTGGTATCCGATTCGCACCTGGTCCCGCTTCCAGGTCTGCGATCCCGCGTTCAGGATCGAGAGAGTGACTGGCTGCTTGCGATCGGCGGGCAGGGAGGAGGGCGTGCGGTCCTGAGTGAAGCGCACGCCGAAATCGAACGTGCCGACCACCACGGCCTGCGGCGCGAAGCTCACGCCTTTCGAGCTGGCAGGCACAAGGCCTGCCCCTACGGATTGGGCAGGCACAAGGCCTGCCCCTACGGGCTGTGCGGAGACGGGACGCAGGCTCGGGTCGGCCGCGTCCTCAGAAGCCACTTCCCAGCGCGCCGTGTAGGTCCATAGGTCGTCCTGGGTCCAGGTCGGAAGCGCCTTCCCCTGCGGATCTACCAGCGGAAGGAGGACGTGGACGGGAGTCTCCTGTCCCGGCAGCACCGGTTTTGTAAGGAACACGCTGGCATCGGCCGAAGAGATGGGCGTTTCGATCAGCCCCGAAACCGTGCCTTCGGTGCCGGAGGTACGATAGAGACGAAGCGTGACGCGGTCGCCCTTGCGCCATGTGGCGGTCCCTTCATTGCGAAGGATAGCGTCCGCGAGGTAGCCGCTTCCGGCCTCCATGATCATCGGCAGGTCGCTTTGAACGACGGATGCGGCCCAGGCCGGTACCGCGCCCTGGGGGCCTCCGACATGCACGGATACGTTCAAGGAGTTGGCTGCGGGATCGGATTTGCCGTTGTCTCCGGCGATCGCGGGCACGATGCTAAGGGTGTAGTCACCCTGCGGGAGCGGCGCGCCACTCCTTTGAACGGGTGCGGCGAGGGCGAGCGTGACGTTCTGCCCCGGAGCCACGATGCCCGGGTTCTGATGGGTATCGGACGTGGCGACTATCGCGCCGCCCTGACGCCAGGCAGCGTGGAAGGAGACGGGCGTGTTCGGCTGCGGCCCCCACGGTGTGATTCCCGTATTCTGCAGGCGCACGCGAACGGTGTACGCCGA
>JAYTEU010000323.1:0-5255 GCA_043734985.1 Chthonomonadaceae bacterium | reverse complement strand
CCACAACCTCCACCTCGGAGCCTGTGGGGGCGGCGATGCTTCCGCCGGAGACCGTCATGGTCTGCGCGGGCTTGCGGGTGTAGGCGGGGTAGCGGACCGTCATACGCAGGTTCAGGAGCGTCGGCCTGTCCTCCACAGACACCCGCTTATCGTTGGAGCGGCCGTCGTTCGCGATGGCGTACAGGGTCACGCTCTGCGGAAGCGAGGCGATGTGATAGCGGAACTGACGCGGCGGGACGGCGTCCGCGGTGCGGTTCTCGCCCGGCAGGAGCGCTGTCATCGTACGGTAGGTCGGCGCGCCGGGAGCCTGGCTGTTGGAGACCGTCTGGGGATGCGCCAGTTCCACGGTCTTCCACGCGCCGTTCGTATCGCCGGAGACTCGGTAGTGGAGCGTGGCGCGGTCGGCAGCAGTTCCGCGCGTGGTAACGGTTATATTGACGCCCGCGCCGCGAGGAAGCACCTGCGCGGAGGGCTGCACCCAGACGCGCGTGTTGGCCCAGGGCGCGACATCCGCGTGGGGGTTCTTCATGCGCTTGACCCAGTTGGCAAACGCATCCGGCGCAAGCGCGATGTGCAGCGCAAGCAGGCCCACGGTGAAGAACACAGCCAGCGCCGCGACACGCACGGGGCGCGTATCCACCGCGCGCTTGAAATTAAGGCTCGCCGCGTCCCGCTGAGTCTCTTCCGCCAGCGCGACCGAGATCGATTGGGAGAAGCCGCTGCTGGTGGAGCCGCCGGATGCGGTCGCCATGGCGGGCATGAGGCTGATGGTCGTAAGGAGGCGCTCGCGAAGCACGGGGAACCGGCGCTCGACGTCCGCCGCCAGGTCCGCATCCGATATTCGATGGAGCATAGCACGGAACCATAGGATAAGGAGCACGCCAGCGCCTGCCGCCGCGATGCCGAGCCGCCAGTACTCGCGGGCGGGAGCGGAGAGCGCCATCAGGCGGTCCGTATGGAAGCAGACCAGCGCCACGCAGATCACGGCGCTTAGGGCCCACGCCGCGCCCCCGGCCAGCCGCGTTATCCGCCACCAGGTCCGGGTAGCTCCCAGCTTGCGCTGTAGAGAAGTTCCTACTGGTTCCATATTCTCAGCTTACCTCCCACGCGGTCGCGAGATGCCGGGACTAACTCCCTGGCGACTAAACGACCGGCGATTTTGGGCATTCGGCCCGTGCGGGCAAACGATCGGTCGGCTGCGGCATCCGGGCCGCGGCGGCACAAGAACGAAAATCGCCTCGCGTGACCGGGAAGGGGAAGCAGCGGCGCATCCCGGAAACTGGCGGGGCGATTCAGAGTGACATTCGCCGGAGCACGCACATCACCGGTCGAGTGTTGGATATTAGACTGAGATGACCCGTGAAAGTTACGCGCAACTCCCTTCTGGAAGCCGCCCGCCATCCTTGAGCCACAATGCACGCTGGATTATTCGGCGCGCCATCTCGAAATCCTCTTTTGCCGGTGGCCGACCAGGTCATTCAGTACGGGCCGGGCTTGTACGCGGAAATAAACTATCCTGACCGCCCCGATTCCAAGAAGGACGCCCGCGCATCGACGGCGAAAGCCCTGTAGGTCGTTCGATGCACGGCCCAATCGAATGGAGGCAGAGAGTGCAGAGGATAGTAAGAGAGCAGGCGCGCAAATTCGCGTTCGACTGGCGCGATGAGCCGCTGCTGAGGGTGAGACAGGGCGAAAGTTTCGAGATTGAGACCTGGGACGCCGGCTCGGGCTACTTCAAGTCGGAAGAGGATAAGGCTATTCCGGCGCTGCGCCAAGGCTTCGATCGATTCCCGCCCCAGGCCAATCCCATCGCAGGGCCTGTCTGGCTGGAGGGCGCGGAGCGTGGCGATACGCTGGCGATCCATATCGAGGACATTCTGGTAGGCGACTACTCCTGGATTGCGATCGGGCCGCATAGGGGGCCGCTCGGAGAGTCCACGCGATGGCCGGAGCTTTCCAGCGCCTACACGACGAAGATACTGCGCCATACGCCCGGGCCAAGCGGCACGATGCGCGACGGCACGGTGCGCTTCAGCGATAATATCTCCTGGCCCATCACGCCCTTCATCGGCACGCTCGGCGTCGCGCCGGACCGCGAAGTGCTCACCAGCATCGACGGGCAGGGCGAGTGGGGCGGCAACCTGGACATCCGCGACGTCGCTCCTGGCTGCTGCATCCATCTGCCGATCCATCATCCCGGCGCGCTCTTCTCGCTGGGCGATGTTCACGCAAGCCAGGGCGACACGGAATTCACCGGCACCGCCGCCGAGACGACCTCCACCGTGCGCCTTCACCTGGAGCTCATCAAGGGAAAACGTATCCCCTGGATGCGGATCGAGAAGCCCGATTCGATCGTCGCGCTGTTCGCCTATCGCCCCCTGGAGGCAGCGGTGGAGACGGCGACCTTCCACCTGATGGACTGGCTGATCTCGGACTACGGCTTCACGCCCACCGACGCCTACTGCCTGGTCAGCACCTGCCCGGACTTTCGGATCAACGTCTACCAGATGTGCCGCCTGGCTAAGCTCAACTGCGTCGCGGGCGCGGAGATACCGAAGCGCTACCTGGAGTGAACAGAGCAGCCGGCAGCAGAACCTGCCATGCACCCGATCCCGGCCCTACCGATGCCGCATCGTAAGCTGCACTACGCCGACAACGATAAAGACAACGCCCAGAATGCGCATGTAGACCTTGTTCTGCTCCGGCGTAAGCAGTCGCTGGGAGATCGCGGTGCGCTTCCAGAACCATTGTGGCAGTTTAACAACAACTTCTGGCACGCCAGTAAGTGACCGAGCCGCCTTATGTTAGTTGGCTAGGCGGCGCGGGATCCAAAGTTGTCTTCGTCGACCGAACTTTTCCGCCAGTACGGCGAACAATGAGTTCATATCCATTGTTCATCGCTATGCGGCGCCCGATTTGAATCGCCTCCGCTTGAGTCGAGGTGACTCTGAACGCTCTCATTGAACCAGCTGTCTTCACCTGCCAGAAACTGCCTTTCGGCATAACAAAAACGGATTTATGGGACACGTTAAACGCCTTTCTCATTTTGTGCAGCAGACGCAATCAGTCATGTTAATGTCCATGTTCTCATCACAATTCTAACCGTGCCTGGTTCTCTGATTGAGTTAAAGCTCCATTCTCCTCAACGCTTCTTGGATCATCGAACAAATAATCGCTTTCTGGATTGTGTTCGCGAAAACGCCTGATCGCCAATTCTTCTGACCGAACCGCATAGCAATACACACAGCCATGCGGACAAGTGTCATAATCGCCAATATCCCGACTGGCCGCGCATTCACACCCAGGCCGATTTCCTGCTGTCTTCGCCGCAACTGTGTATCCCGCCACATTTGATAGGCGTACTGCGTCAATACAACGGGCAGGTGGCTGGATCGTGGCAATCTCGGGCTGAGTGCAAATTGTTAGGAGAATCTTGCGTTGGTTTGCGATGTCGAAGAGTCGAGCAGCCAAGTCACGCTTAACCTCAACTGACGGATCTGTCCAGGGATTATCGCATTCTAGTGCCATCTTGTCCATATTCCGGGTCGTTTTCCGGTAAAGCTGCATAAACGAGATCACAACTTCATCCACAGCGCCAGAAAGTGCATCAGATATGCGTTTGAAGTTCTCCAAGTGAAATTCAAATGGAGTCTCTTGAGAAAAGATAATTGTGTCGTAGCGCCAGACAACACACCGTGGGCCAAATCTATCTGCCAAAGTTCGTACGGTTTCAACAGAACGCTCCCAATCAACCACGCTGTGTTCGAGACTTGGCGAATAGCCATTGACCGTGTACTGGACAGTAAAGGGAAATTCCATCTCTACAACAGCGTCAAGGTGTCTCATAAATGGCCGGAAATTCTTGGTCCAAAATACAATCCCTGACGCCATGGGGCGAGTGAGCGTCACCCTAATCGGCTTTCGGTTCATCGGATTCCTCATCATGCAGTAACCTGCATGAAGTCTGTTCACGAACCACTGTCCGTAAAACGCCGGAATATCGGTTTTGTAACTCGCAGAAATGATCATGTAAATCTCGCAAAAAACATGTGCATGCTCGGCTCGCTAGTAAGCAAATCCAGACACCACTGCGGTGTGCATGCTTCAATCTCCGCATTAATAACAGCCCTCAGATCCCAGCCTGTACTGCGCAAACTCTCATATCCAAAGGGGTAAAAGTCACTAAGATATGGTTCTGACGCATCTGCTTGTCGACACCGAGTTATGTCCAGAAACCATCCTTCAGCCGGACCTATCGCTGCTGTCACATCGCTTCGAAAATGCCGGTGTCCATTTTGCTTCACAATTTCGGACAGCACAAGTGACCCAATGGTGAAGCCGCTTGGCCAAAGGGCTGTGAGATTGGTTACGCAGTTACACTCAAGCGTACATGGACGGCGAATTTCGTATAGGGATCGTGCTGCTTCGAGCATCGACCGCCAACCGGGTTCTATATCAATACAACGCCAGGCCGATTGTGAGGGAACCGGATAACCAAGACCCTCCAGCAATCCAATTATCTCGGAACCACATGCAGTCCCGATGGAATTCATGTTGAGGGGGTCGGGCCGAACAAAAGCTCTCCTTTTTACGTATTCGCGCCAAATAATCGCGTGCTTTGGAGCATAGTAGAGCATGTACGCAAGACGCGCACGTTCTACCGAATAATCTATAGGAAGGTGCCGGCTAAAACTACGCTTGATCGCCACTGCTTCCGCGGATAGGGCACTAACATCACGATCAGATAGTGTCGAACAGCCGAGGTAGCCAAGGACAACATCTCGATAAAAAGCAAACAGATTCATCTGATTGTTGCCATCCTTGTCAGTACAGACCTTCCAATCCGTTGCCTTCGGCGCAATAGCCAGCGCAAAGTCGACTATGCCACTTCCAACGGCAACGTGTTACGCCCGTTCTATCGCTCGCCGCAACAACACAATGATCATGTCTTGAGGCAGACGCGATATGAAATATTGGCCGTTAACTTTGGAAATTTAAACTTGGAGTAATATATACCAAGTGCGGACTTTTCCTCGTCTGTCTCTATACTCATCACTCCACTGTCACTCTCTAAAACGTCCAGCCCTGCTTCTGCCGTCAATGCGTCAAACCAATCTGTGAAAATATTTGAACTGTTATCCACATAGAGGAAGAGTGCTCCCTGTCGCGCCTTACGGAATAGATTTCGAAAAAATGCTTCGGCGCTCTCGCGCAAGAAATATACCTCGGACATAAAGCGAGCAGGTAAGCGTTGG
>JAYTEU010000322.1:0-3860 GCA_043734985.1 Chthonomonadaceae bacterium | reverse complement strand
CCTTCCCGGCTGTCCAGTTTTAACCCGCTCTGCATCGATTTTGAGAGATCGGAGTGGCAGGAGAAGCATTTGTCAACCAGCAGCGGTCGCACTTTGGTCTCGAAAAACTGTGCCGCAGCGGAAGCGTTGATCTCACTGGCCGCGTTTTGAGCCTTCGGTGGCCGTCCCTGCTGTGCCGTAACTCCGTACAGCGCTGTCAAGGCCAACGTCACGGTCAAGACTCCCGCACAACACCACCGTTTCCATTCGGAACTCTGCATAAGTCAAACCTCTCTCAGAAGTGTCTTCAAAGCAGACCACCCTTCGGCATCACAGCCTCACTGGCGTCCACTCTTCGTCCATCGGTCAGGCCAGAGTCAAGACGCGTCCAGCAGTATGTCAAGCGTGACCGCCTGGCCACAAGGCAGCGCCACCTCGCGGGTATGGTCGTCGTCGGTATCAGCGATACTTGCGTCACCAACGTTGACCCTGATATTCTTGATGGCTGCAGGCGCCGACAGCTTGATCGATTGTGCGCGAGCAGAGAGCAGTGAGACCTCGATGCGACCACGCTCCCATGCTAAACGCCGGATTTCAACCTGACCGCGACACAGCGCCCCTTCGATCGCGCCGACGGGCCATGCTTCAGGCAGCGCGGGCAGCAGTCTAATTCTGCCGGGGGAGGAGGCGACGAGCATCTGAATGAGGACTGCCGGCAAACCGCCGCTGATGTCCATGTTGAATAGGGAGCGGTGATTATGCATCGAGGCTAGGTTGCTTAACCAGTAGCTGTTGACCATCCGAACTAAAGCCTGGTACGCGAGCTCGCCGTCTCCCAGCGTGGCTGCCGCTTGTCCGAGTTGCACGAGGCCAAATGACATAAAGCCGGCTTCGCGATAGTGCTGCGCGAGCTTGATCTCAATTATTTTCCGGAAGGCGGCCTGCATCCTGGTGTCGGCCGCGATCTCGTCCGGCATGGAATAGTACAGGGGATATAGATGTGAGGAGTGGCGATGATCGAGGTTGTCTTCAAGCTTCGGCGTTATCCACTCCTTGACCACACCCTCGTCGCTTATCATGTAGCCAGGCATATGGTCAAGCATAGCCTCCCAAATTGTGATCTTATCCGCGTTGACTTCCAGCTCCCGCGAGGCGGCGATGAGATTGGTCAGCAGCTCCTTTGCCGCGGCAACATCCATTGTTGCGTTGAACGTGCCCTGCGAGCGCGTGTTCCGCGGACTGTTCTCCGGTGAAGTCGTCGGGCTGAATACATACTTGCCATCTGGGCCTTCGTACACGTAGTCCTCGAAAAACAGCGCCGCCTCCTGCATGAAGGGCAACGCATGCTCGGTCAGGAAGTCGCGATCGCCGGCAAAAAGGTAGTAGTCGTAGAAGAAGCGGGCCGCCCACGCCGCCCCTGACACCCACATCCCGCCGGCGAAATTAGGAGCCAGGGCGTTGTTGTACCCGTGGGTCGTCGAGCGCGACGGCAGCACAATACCTCGCGCGCCGAAAATGTTACGCGCGTTCACGCGCAGATAAGGTACGATCGACTCGATGTAGGAGGTATATGCCGGCATTAGCTCGGGTGTATTGCCCGGCAGCATGCCTGCGATGGCTGAGGGCACGTTGCCGTTGTGCGTGAAGTCGCTGGCCCATGCCGGAGTGTATGTTCCCGCCCACACGCCCTGGAGCGTTGGCGGCAAGTCGCCCGTGCAGCTGATAATGTTGTAGCGCCCTGCGTCAAAGACCTTCTCGATAAGTGCGCGCGAAGGGTTCTCGTTGGTAGAACGAGCAAGGAGCTCCTCTGTCGTTAAATGGCTATCGGCGTCGCCACCGAGGTCCAAACGCATTCGGTTGAACAGTGCGCCGTGTATCTTAGCATGCCGCTCAAGAAGGTCGTCGTAGTCGGCCGGCAGGTCTCCCAATCTCTGCTTCAGGGCTTCAATCCGTGAACAATCCGGATCGTAGATCGGCTCGATGCACAAATGCAAAAGTACATAATCCGCGCCCTCGATGACGATCTTCGATCCCTCCGCCCTAACCTCTCCGCCAGGGCAGGCAGCCTGAGCAACGCCTTCGATCCGGTGGATACTGCCGGGGTAAGCGCGGGTGAAAGAACTTGAGTACGTCAGGTGCTGTCCATCGGCGGTGGCGACGATGTCGGAAACGTGGCTCCCGAACACTTCGGCGGATCGTTTTACGGTCTCTGTACCGAGCCCTGGGCTCGGAGTGCATGGCGCTAGCTCCAAGGTACAATCGACCGACCGCTTGCCCGGGCCGATGATAAGCAGCACTGCCACGCCGTCCGCGCGCGAAACGAGGAGACGTTTTTCGAAAGCCCCCAGATCATCCGCCCAGTGAACCGTGGCCTGGCCGGTTTGGAAATCGATGCACCGCGCGTAGTCCCGGACAGTGCCTCGCGCAGGCATTGTGATACGCATCTCGAAGGCGGGAACGAAAGGATCGGGGTACGTGAAGTCCGATTGCCCTGACAAATCAAACGCCAGTTGAGTGGCTTGCTTGTAGAGGCCCCGGTCGATCAGCCGGCGGACCTCGAACAATCGCGAGGCGGTGTCGGGTGGTACGACAGGGGCGCCGGTGGGCAGAAACATCCGGTTGTGGGTGAAGATGATGACTTCATCGAGCGGCCGCCCGAATACGTTTGCGCCAATCGTTCCGTTTCCGCTGAGCAGACCTTGTTCCCAAGTCTCGGCGGGTGCGCTGCTTATGAAGCCGCGGTCCGGCATCGCCAGCGGCGTGGCGATCCCTCGGAACGCAACGGGTGCCACGTATTGCCGGGATTTCGTCATAGCTTTGTCTCCGTCGGTCAGTTTGACTTTCGCACGCTCCACAGGTTCCTATCCAGCGAGCGGTACTGGATGGCCCCTGCCACATGCGCTGGGGCGGTGTCGGTGTCGCCGCCGAGATCCGCGATGGTACGGGCGACTTTGAGGAGGCGGTCGTAGGCGCGGGCGCACCCAGGAGGTACCCAGCCGATCTGCTGGATGGCGGCGCGAAGGAGCGCAGTCACCGGCTCGCAGGGCGGATCATTCGGTGTCCGCACGGATCTCGGATAGCTGCACCTCCAGGATCTCAAGTCGCTGCTCAAGTTTCGTGAGGCGGTCCAGGGTTGTTTGTTGTAGGTTGCGATTGGCTTCCAGCATACGCGTTTCGCAGCGATGCAAAACCAATTCTCTGCGGTTCAGGTGCAACCGCCGGATATGAAACTCCCCCGTCTCCGTCAGCGGAAAATACGTGTCTTCGACGGTCAGTACAAAGTGATCTGCGGCATTGTCGCGTGAAGGGTGCAGAATACGGCGCGGCGAGTCCGGCTTCCAATAATCCCCCTTGAACTCGTTACATGCCGGGCAACAGTAAACCAGGTTCTCCAGAGCGTCAGTTCCGCCTCGGGATCGAGGCTGGAAATGGTCGACCGTCAACTCCGCCCCAGCATCTGCTTCCCTTATGCCGCAATAGCCGCACCGAAAGCCATAGATGGCGCGCAGAGCTAGCCGATCAGATGCCCGCACTAGGGCGCTGTCCGGGCGCTCGACGCATTCAGAATAGCAGTCTGTTGCGCGTTGATCTTCCTGCGCTCCGAAGCAGACAACGTCAGCACTCGCTCGATACGACGTGCCAGCCGCTCCTTTCGCCGGATAAGTGTACGCAACGCTTCGTTCTGTTCCTCCAACCGAAGCCTCTGCTGGCGTATGCGCACGGTGGCAGGACCTAAATAGGCCGCTTCGTCCGCTTCTATCTGCTGAACGAATTCTGCCAGTTCCGTCTGTTCCGTTGACGACAGAGTTCCATCATCTTCATTTTGTTGCAGCGCCTGAAAGCGCTTTCTTTGTGATGTAGTCAACTTAGAATCACCTCAC
>JAYTEU010000321.1:0-2729 GCA_043734985.1 Chthonomonadaceae bacterium | reverse complement strand
CGGACCGGAGCGGGGTTGAGGATGACCTTCGTGCCCGCCGCCCGCGCTGCATCGACGGCGGCTTCGACCGTGTCCATCGGAATCTCAAGCTGCACGACTACGGCGTATGCCGTTTCGATAGCGCAGCGCGCCGCCGCGATGTCCGACGGAAGCAACCGGTGGTTCGCGCCCGGGGCAACGATGATGGCGTTTCGGCCCTGCCCGTCGACTCCGATCAGCGCTACCCCTGTCGGCTCCGTCCGATCTCTTCGCAGCAGATCGATGTGAACACCGGCGGACTCCATTTCGGAAGTGAGAGTATCGCCGAACTCATCTATGCCGACGCAGGCGACGAACTGAACCTCGGCGCCAAGTCTTGCCGCCGCGACAGCCTGGTTCGCGCCCTTCCCGCCGGCGGCCCGCACAAACGCGCCGCCCAGCACAGTCTCACCCGGCGCGGGAATCCGCTCCGCTTTGACCACCAGATCCATATTCGCGCTGCCGACGACGACAAGCCGAGGTCGCATTCGATCCGCCTTTATGCTCGAACACCAAGGGCCCTAAAACGCCGTCTGGAAATTCGTCAGCAGGATACTCCTTGGAACCCCGAAGAAGACCGTGCCGTTCTTCTCGACATCCTCGCGAATGTAGTTTAGCTGGATCTTCGAGCCGGCCGACGAGATATTGTAGGTTATCCCGAAGGTGTACTCTTTCAATTTGTGGTCGCCTTGCGGGATGAGTACGCCGCTCTCCGTCGTCGTGCTGCCGGTATCGTGCTGCGCGGGGTCCCAGATGTCGTACCGCATGACGAGCTGCCACTTTCGGGAGAGACGGTAGGCATACAGTCCGTACCATCCAAGGGCGATACTGCCGGCTTTCGTCGGATCCGCGCCCGGCGCGATGTCGCGGGCATAGGCGCCCTCGATCTCAAACGTGTGCGGGCCACCTTGAAAGAGCAGGGTCCCGCCGGCACGGTCGCGGCGCTCGCGGGGCCGGAAGTCTCCGATGTTCGTCCCGCCCCAGATCCCGAACGTGAAGTAGCGCAAGGTCGAGAGGAAGAGGCTCCCGCTCAAAAATTTCAGCCGGTTGTTATCCACGATATTAGTAGTTGCGCCGTTGTCGTTCCATATCCCAACCGAACCCTTTATGCGCGATGTGCGAAGCTTGAGGACGGCGCCGGTATCCCGCACATTGCCGACTCTTCCGGCGGTGGCGGGCAGCTCTTCATTCATGATCGATCGGGCGATGGTAAGCTGATTCGAGTTCTCCCGCGATCCCTCTTCGGTCAATCCGGTTTTCTGCTGGCCTACCTCCAGTCGCAGGTACCGGCCAAGCTGAAACCCGACCCACAGATCCTGGAGGGGCGATCCGGCGCCTGTGCCGGTTTTTGCGAAATCGATCATTGTGTAGTAATTGACGGTGTCGTTGATCCGTCCGTCCAGGCTGAGTTGGGCGCGTCGGAGCCGGAACGTATCACCGACACCGCCGCCGAAGTTTCTTCCAGTAGGGGTCGCGCTAAAATTGGTGGGAGAGTTCCCACCTAACGACTTGCCGAATGCCGTCCCGTACCAGATCTGGTTCAGACCCCCGATGCGCAGCCTGCCGGTTCCGACGTCGACTTTCTTCGCAAGTCCTGCACTGACGGCATCCCGCATCTCGGCGATTCCATGAATGGCCTGGTCCGTGAGAAGAGTTGTCTCATCTACTTTGGCAGTCAGTGCACCGAGCCGGGTGTCGAAGCGATCGACGCGTTTGCCAAGGTCGCCGGCTTGCTGCTTGAGCGCGGCAAGATCGTCCCTGACTTTTACCATGTCGGCGCCAATGACCGTGAGCTGGGTCTTAAACTCGTTGACAAGCTGCCGGATCTCGCCCTGGCTTGCCTTTAGACGATCGATGTCTTCCTGAGAAACGGTGCCGGGCTTTTGCGGCCGGACGATGTCGTCCACCCTATCCAGCACGCGTTTCAGGATCGTTGCCATTTCGTAGTGGGATAGTGTTCGCCCTCCCAGAAAGTTGCCGTCCGGCGGATATCCTTTGATCAGTCCCTTACGAGCTAGGTCCTCGACGGCAGTGTAGGCCCAATGGTCGTGGCTTACTTCGGTAGGTATTTCCTGCGCGCGCAGGCGTATGCCGCATTGGCACAAAATTAAGGCCGCGAGCAGACCGCGGCCTAGAAACGCTCTCGCATTATCGTCTGTCAAGGTGCGGCCACAGCTCCCTTGACAATCGGCGACTTCTTCTTTGGGGCGGCCGGTTTGCGCGCGGACTCGACGGTGATTCGCCAGACGACTTCATCGCCGCCAGCTTCGTGGCGAATTCGCGCCGCAACGTGCAGGCCGCTCTTCAAGCTGCTGACGGGAATGCTTTTGCCGTTCTGAACCATCTCCGTTTCATCGCTGTACGCCAGGCTGCGGGTATCGCCGGCCACTGTCTTCATCACGCATTTGTGCGCGGCAGGGTCCACGCTGGTGATTGTGCCGTGAACGCTCAGGGCCAGCCTCTCCTTCTCCTGGGCGGCGCCGGAAGTGGTGTCCGCGACGGCCCTTGCCATGATCGAACCGGAGGGCAGCGAACGTGGCACTACATAGACGTGATCTCCCGGCTTAAAGGCAGCGGCGTCGACCTCTTTGCCGGCCTTCTCCCAGCGCGTTTTCTCACTGATCGTATAGTCCAACGGCACGCTGTCCGGCCCAATCGCAACGGAAAGAATATCGTCCGAGATGAGCTTCACCACGGCAAGCGTTGTCGCC
>JAYTEU010000320.1:0-7233 GCA_043734985.1 Chthonomonadaceae bacterium | reverse complement strand
AGTGTGGGCGTGAGCCTGGCTCCATCGCTGCTGCGCCGCCGATCTTATTGGTGGCTGAGATCGAACCGGCGTTCTGCCCTGTGGGGCATACGTCCGACGCGTTGTGCCGCTGCGGGCTGTGATGCGGCGAGTTGCGGCAGTGCGCCTCGGTCTTAGCGGCGGCTCCTGGCAGTCCTCCTCCACAACAGGAACGGCGCGCGGAGCGGAGCGCTGAATCTCCGGGTAGTTCCTGCCGGAGCGCGGAAGGTGCGTCGCGGGCCGGGCCGCTTCCGCGTAATTGCGCGGAGTCTGCCGCCTCACCTGGCTCTCACCGTCTCTTAAAGCCGGCGTGGGCGCAGAGCGTCGCGGCGGGTCTGCCTCCTGGTCGTCCGCCACCGGGCGCGCGTGGGCGTGCCACTCAACCGGGAAGCCGACACTGTTCATGAACGGGTACAGGCTTTCGGCCTCCGCAGCCGGCCTGTCGTCGGATTGCAGCGGACCCGTGGTTCGCGATTGAGCGCCCCCGGGCGCGGCGGCGAGGGCTATGCCTGCGATCATCGCCGCCAATCCAATAGTTATGCTTCGCATTTGCTGCCTCCATGCATCCCGAAATAGGCGAGCGCCATACCGCTGAACCTGAGCAAGAAACCTTAGAAAGTCGTGGCTTGCGCATTCTATCCCGATAGCGAACGGCAAGCCTGAACATCGCCTATGTTCTTCCGCGTCATTCAATAACGGCGTGCCCGACGCGACAATGCGCTCGCGGATTTCCCTAAGCTTTTTGCCGAGCGGTGTTTTCGAAGGTTCCCGCAGCGGCGGCTTGTCGTCTTCGATAGCGCGCTCTCGCGCAATCGCTGTATTCGTCATCGATTGTCTCCAGTGAACCCCGTGCAGCCTGTAACGCAATTGTACCACAGTATCCACAGGAGCTAATTGCCGTCAAATAGACTTAACCAGGACCGAGTCAGTCCTCTCATGCGTGCATGACCTGGCCGCCGTCGACGTTGAGCGTTTGGCCTGTAATATTGACCGCGTGGTGCGAGGCGAGGTAGACGGCCAGCGCCGCGATCTCCCCGGGCTGCTGCCAGCGGCCGAGCGGAGCCACGCGGCTGACCTTGTCCGCGCCCCAGTCCTCGTAGCCGCGGCGGTCGGCCTCGGGCTGCCGCGCGTTCCAGGCCTGCCAGACGGATCGGTTCAGGTCGGTCTGGACCATCCCCGGGCAGATACAATTCACGCGCACACCGAATGGTGCCAGGTCGCGCGCGGCGCACTGCGCGAAGTTGATCGCGGCGGCCTTTGCGGCGCTGTAGGGCGGATCGGTCTGCGAGCCGATCTGCCCGGCAACGGAGGCGAGGAACAGCAGCGTGCCCGCGCCCCGCCGGGACATCGAGGGCGCAAAGGCGTGCGCCGTGTGGACCGCGCCCATCAGGTTGACGCGCAAAACACGGTCCCAGTCGGCGGGCTCCAAGTTCCAGAACGGAAACCCCAGCTTGCCGGAACCGAGACCAGCCGCATATACGACGTGATCCCACGCTCCGATCTCGGCTTCTATGCGAGCGGCGGCCTCCTGCACGGCGGCATAGTCCGTCGCATCGACTTGTTTGCCTGAAGCGCGCCCTCCCGCTTCGCACGGCAGAGCCGCCGCCATCTCGACAACCGCCGGCGCGGCGTCCAGAATGGCGACGCGCGCGCCCTCACGGCCGAACTCTGCGGCAATCGCCGCACCAATGCCGCGCGCCCCACCGACTACCACGACTACTTTCCCGCCTAAGCCAAGATCCATTGATTTTTCTTCCAATTGATACACATCGTCGCGGAGGCCATACTGCGCATATCCTTTGCCGGGTTACGAAAGACGCGTAGCTTCGATCGAAGCAGGAAGTTCTTGCCGGCTCCCACGCACTTAGTTTCTATCAATCACTGGACAATTCTCATGTCCGCGATTCCCTTGCCGCCGGATCTCGGAATAAGGCAGTCGGCTTTCTTGCTGCCTTCGGCTTGAACTAACTGAAGGTACATCTGATTGATAATCTGATTGACCCCGTAGCCGCCGGGAAGCAGCACAAACAGCTTTCCAAATTCCTTGGACCAATCGCGACCCTTGTCTGTCATTTCGTGACTGGCGAACTTCTTCAGGACGATCACAATGTCGGAATGCGTGATATCCCGCTTGAATTTGCTCATGCGGTCGCCCTTCTTGCTGTCGATCCACTCGACATCGGCGCATTGGATCTCCGACTTTAACCTTTCAGCCACTTGCGGCCGCGCGGAGCCACCCAAGATCAATACCTTTTGGCCCTCGGCGAATACGGTCAGTAACGCCTTGGTCTCGGCGATCTGAGAGTCAGGTATATCGTCTTCCTCAAGGCATTCGGGATCTTCCATTACGACCAAATCCAGCCCTTTGCGCTTACGTTCTCCCAGAACCGCCTCTAAGAATTTTCTGTACTGAGACAGGCCCTGGAGCGCAATTGGCGCGACTTCAAGGATCGCGCCGCGTACTTGCACGTTGGTGGCAGGAACACCTGCTGCCGCGCAGACATCAAGTAACGGCAGGAGTTCGGCCCTTATCGCCGCCACGGAGGCAGGCGATCCGGCCTTTCCGTTACCGTCCTTCCAGCGTATTACGGACTCAATTGCCGCCGTTTTTGCGGCTTCTTTTGCTTGTCGAGCGCGTACGGCTTCCACTTCCTTCTTAGCCGATTGAAGCTGAATTGGCAGCGTTTGGCCCAGTTCAACCAGTTCTTCCCATGGCGTCCTGGCATCGAGCGCGGCCAGGAAGCCCACGGAACCCGCCGCGTCCCGTAGAGCGCCATAGAGATCGCCTTGAAGTCTATCGGTGCCGCCATACTCACCGAGTGCGCGGAAGAGCATCTGCTGATTAGCGCCAATTGCATTCACCAGGGCGTGGAGGCTGCCGCCACTCGCTTCTTCGCGGGCATGGATATACCAATCAAAAGCTTCCTGGCCGTCCGCGACATTCTCGTAGAGGGAGGTTAATTCATGCCATGCATCTTCCGTCAGACCCGCACCTTCGCTCGTTCGGAAGATCGGGTCAAACGGCAGGCTATCGTAGGTGTCGCCCGCATAGGTGCGAGCAACTTCCATTTTGTCGCGCAGCGCGGTCACGGGCTTTACGATCTGGGAAAGTAATCCCATTTCGTCGGATTGGCTCTGAATGCTTGCCAAGGAACTGGCCAATGCCCGCATGCGGAAGCATGCGGGACGATTGAGGAAGTTATCTTTCTGTCGCAAGCCTTCTTTGTCGAGTGCGTTCCAGCGCTCGGTAAGGCCCTCGATCCGGGTGAGCCACGTGCGGTTAAGCGCCTCGATTTCGTCTTCGGAACGTACTAATGGGCAGGATTGCGGAGCCGTGCCGTGCGTTTCCTCCAGGGCGGTTGAAGATACGGCGCTAGCGGAGATTTCAGAGTTGAGTTCCTCCCTGACAGGCGGCTCAGCCTCTTCGGGTTGTTCCGTTGGTGATGGTTCGACTGCCGACGCCGGCGGAGTGTAAACAACTGCCTCGGAAGCTGCTAACCGTGTTCGCTCTAAACGGGCCTCAAACTCTTGCAGCACGGTCAGCAGTTCCAGAGTGATTTCTTCGTCTCCCTCCTCCCGCGCCGCTTCTAATTCAGCCGTCACCTTTCCTATAGCAACAAGCAGCCGCTTAATCTCAAGTTGAACCTCCCGCCTCTGTTCGCGGCGTGTTCGTATGCCGAGCAGATAGTCGTCGAGCGCATCGAGCGATTCGAATATCTCTTGATTGGGATGGGGTTGGTTAGGCACGTTAATGACTCCTAATGGTTGCGATCCGCCTTGGCGATGCACATTCACCTAGCTTATCAAGCGATACTTTCGTTTTGTCCCCATACAGGCGCCGGCTGCCCTCCGCTCGCCGATCCGGTCCGATCGTCCGCGAATTGCAGCCGCGCATAGACTTCCTCTAGCAATAAAACGCACCCAATGGCGTCGACGCGGATTGTTTCGTTCAAGCCGACGGCGATCTCGACTCTCCAGAAGGCGTCCGGCTGGCGGTAAGGCACTCGATACGTGCGGCATCTCAGCGCTTGCAGGCAATGGATACAATTGTACCCTGCCTGCCGGATGCTGAAATATTCAGCGTCATTCCGTTCTCGGCGCGGGAACGAAGAGTCCGCAAAGGCGGACTTAGCGTTGTCATAAACCGAGGACTTCGGACCCACGGGCGAGTCGGATGAAAACGGAATCGCCCTGCGAAATTGTTCCAATCGAGCGCCCGTTACTCAGGCCATGTTGAGCGAATTGATGTCGATGCTGAGGCTAAGGCGGTCGGGAGCAGCGACATTGCGCTGAGCGTCTATATGATGACCTCTCCGGCAGTCAACCGGCGCCCAATGCGCCTCGCTGCCTACGTTCAAAATCCGGCACGCGCGCAAAATAATCGCAGATAACTCCAGCAGGATAGCCCGCACACTACGACGAATGACGACTCCGGCTGAAGCAACGCGTTCACCGTCGCGGATTGTACTGACGCCAACTCCGCCGTCTTCACCTACGACGGCGCCGGCCGCCGCATAAGCACGACCTTCAGCGGCGCAACGACCTACTTCCTGTACGACGGCTTCGCGCCCATTGCCGAGATGAACGGCAGCGGTCAGGTAGCCAGGGGCTATATCTGGGAGCCGAACGGTCCGATCTGCGACATCGTGGGCGGACAGTGCCGCTTCTACCTCTTCGACGGCATCGGCAACACCCGCGCGCTGGTCTCTTCCACCGGCTTGCTTCTGGGCGAATCGTTCTACACGGCATACGGCCGCGTGCTCGGCTCCTACGGCCAGACCACTCCGCTGGGCTGGCAGGGGCAGAGCGGCGCTTATTTCGACTCGGCCACCGGGCTGGTCAAGCTGGGCTTCCGGTACTACTCCCCGCAGATCGGCCGCTTCATCAGCCGCGATTCGATAGGCTTTGCTGGCGGCGTCAACCTCTACGGCTACTGCTCGGGCGATCCGGTCAACGCCTGCGACGCCGGCGGCTTAGACGAGGCGAACGCGCTACAGGGCGCATCAGGACGGCGTAGAGCCGGCGAATCAGCGGACGGTGCCCCATGCCCACTATCCTGTCGGCGGTCCCTACGACAGCGCGGACACGAAAGTGATCGAGCGGCATCTTAGCGAAGCGAAAGCGGCGGGGATCGACACGCTCGTCTGCAGTTGGTGGGGCCGGCAGGACCCGACCGACAGAGCAATCCGCCTGCTCCTTCAGCGCGCCCCGCGCATGGCCTGAGCGTATGCATCTATTGGGAACGGCTGCTCCCGCGCCCGGACAGCCTGGCCGCCACTTCCGACCTGGCGTATCTGTTGCAGAACTTTGGAGATAAGCCCGGCTACCTCAGGATCCATGGCCGCCCCGTGATCTTCCTCTACTCCGGCGCCCCCAATATTGGGGGTTAGGGGGCGTATATCACGCTTTTTGCACACTCTCTTAGCCATTGAGGCGGCGCTGCCCGGCTACGATGACAGCATACCTAACGCCACCAGCGCGACCCCGCGCGGGAACGTGGTCGAGCGCGAGAACGGCGCCCTCTACCGCGCGCTCTGGAGCCAGGCGATCGCGGACAAGCCCGACTGAGTGCTGCTTCTCTCCTTCAACCAGTGGCACACCGGCACCGAGATCGAGCCTTCCATCGAGATGGGCGACTGGTATCTGACGCTGACACAGGAATTTGCCTCCCGATCCAAGAAGTAACCACCTCGGACGTGCTTGCGAAGAGAATGGACCTCTCTGAACGACCGCCGAGACCGAATCGCGCTCGCAAAACCTTCCGAAACGGAGCAGCGTCACCGAGATGGATGGCCGGAATAACTGCTAATCTTGGGAAATTGACCGCGCATCGAGGGACATACGGGGAATGACACAAGACTCAACACTAACCATGGCAGCGCCCCGCTCGCTTAGCCCGGCGGCAGAGGCCTGGCAGCGCCTGCGGCGAAACCCGGTGGCGATGGCTTGCGGCGTCTACATTTTCGCGCTCCTGCTGGTCGCGCTCTTCGCCAACGTGCTTAAGCCGCAGGGGTACGATACGGCGGACTTCGACCACCGGTTTGCCGACATGAGCCCGGCGCACCCGCTCGGCACGGACCAGCAGGGACGCGACGTGTTCAGCCGGATCATTTTCGGGGCGCGTATCTCGCTCGGGGTCGCGATCGTAGTCGTGACGCTGGAGGTGGCGATCGGCCTGACGCTAGGCCTGGTCGCCGGTTACTATGGCGGCGCGGTGGATGTGGCGCTCATGCGGGTCACGGATGTGATGTTCTCGTTCCCGGATATCCTGCTCGCCATCCTCCTCGTGGCCGTCGTGCAGCCGGGGCCGGGCAAGGCGCTGACGCCCCAGGTAAGCCTGCTGACGCTATTTGTCGCGCTCGGGCTCGTCTACTGGCCGGGGCTCGCCCGGCTGGTCCGGGGCCAGGCGATGGCGCTCCGCAACCGCGAGTACGTGGAGGCGGCCCGCTCAATGGGCGTGCGGGACCGATCGATACTCATGCGGCATCTGCTGCCGAACGTCCTGAGCCCCATCATCGTGCAGGTGACCCAGGACATCGCGCAGGTGATGCTCGCGGAGGCGACGCTCTCCTTCCTCGGCCTCGGCGTTCAGCCCCCGTTCCCAAGCTGGGGCCGCATGATCCAGGACTCCCTCGCCTTCAAGGAGGCGCACCCCCTTCTGCTCCTGGCCCCCACGCTCGCGCTCGCCGCCACCGTCATGGCCTTCAACTTCTTCGGCGATGCTCTGCGGGACGCACTTGATCCGAGGCTGAAGGAGTAGCCCTTCGCCCATGGCATTTCCGGCTCATGCGGCATCTGCTGCCGAACGTCCTGAGCCCCATCATCAGAAAAACGAGGCTCGATTTTCGTCTGCTAATGCCTAATCCCCGCATTTTCTGTCATAGTAACAACCATGAGCGTAACCACCATCACAGCGGAAAGCATCGACCATCGCTACCGGGTATCGGAACAGTTTGCCCTGCCGGAGGCCAATCGCTATTGCGAGCGCCTGGCCAAATCGCACTACGAGAATTTTCTGGTCGCGGGGGCCTTTTGTCCCAAGCATCTGCGCCAGCACTTCTACAACGTCTACTCCTACTGCCGCATCAGCGACGACCTTGCCGATGAGATCGGCGATAGGAGCAAATCGCTGATCCTGCTGGACTGGTGGGAGGACGAGCTGGATCGGATGTATCGGGGCGAACCGCGCCATCCGGTCTTTGTGGCGCTGGAGCA
>JAYTEU010000319.1:0-9241 GCA_043734985.1 Chthonomonadaceae bacterium | reverse complement strand
CTAACGCCCGCGCGTCGCAAAATAGAGAAGCCATCCAATCGCCGAAATGCTCCCGAAAAGAAGCATTTCCTGCACTTTATGAGAGTCCTTAGCGAACAGGGATATGATTGCCATTACAGCACACGCCAGGCCGAAACGAAAACCAATGCGACTCAGTATTCTCATGCCTGAACTCCTCCTGCCCGTTGATGGGGAATCTCTGTACCCTGGCCCGCTCGCACCAACTCCTCGGCATCCGTTTCCACTCCCTCCCGCGCCGCCCTCAGCAGTTCATCCGATGCGGCGCTCGGCGGGTCGGAGCCACGCACCAGGATGTCTTCGTCGGGAAGAGTGGCGATCTGTTTCCAGGCAGGTGGTGTATAGGGAACTGCATCCGGTCCCCATATCGCCGCTATCATCTCCGCGATACCGGAAAAGAGTCTCATGCGAGATTCCCTTCCCGCCGCTTCCTCGCGACATCATGGCTCGGTCCCGCCTTCGCCTGGTTCATCACGCCCTGCTTTCAGCCCGTAGTAGCTCTTCTGCTGGCTCTGTACCACCAGAATGCGCCGCTCGCAGCAGCTCAACAGGTAGCGTGGTCGGCTGGCTGGAGCCGCGCAACAATACGTCCTCCGTCGCAAGCCCAGCGATCTGCTCGGATACAGTCGGGGCGTAGGGAATAGTTCGTGCATTAACGCGCTTACAACTGACGAAGCCACCAACTGCCGCGAGGATGCCTCCTCTTAGCCACGGACCGAATGTCAGCAGGAGGTCCGCAATTGTCCAACCGCCGCCGCCGCCGCCAAATAGACCTCCTTCGTCGGGCGCACGTGGGACAGCCATAGCGCGAAAGCCACCCCATGAGAGAGCGAATCCCGTGCCGATACATGCCAGAACCACCGAAATAACACCCGCGATGGCAACGGCGCCGCACAAACCGGCAACGGAAAAGGTAATGCCAATCTTAGCGATATATACCCGTCGCTTCTTCGCGGCGTCGTGCCGCAGCTCGGAGTGCGCCTGCTTCACAACGTCCCTCTTTCAGCCCTCAAGAGTTCCTCTGCCGGTTCTGTACCACCAGCACGGGCTGCTCGCAGGAGTTCGTTGACACTCGCGGTGGGTTGATCGCAACCGCGCACCAGGATGTCTTCGGCGGGAAGCGCGGCGATCTGTTCGCGGACGGGTGGGACGTAGGGGATCATGCGCGCTTTTCGGACCTGATTTCTGTAGGTGTCGATGGCCTTTAGCATAAGAAGCGCCGGAACTCCGATCGCCGCGCCCAGGCCTAAGCCACGAACGGGGGAACCCATGGAGGTGAAGAGCGTGACCGTGATAATGATTGCCAACAGCGCCCCAAGGACTGTGACGCCTCCGATCAGGCAGACTGACAGGACCGTGGAGTTGGCAAGACCCTTCCTCCACAGGTATTCCCGCCGTTTCTTCGCCGCATCCTCCCGCGTTCCAAAGCGAATCCGATTCATGCCTTCCTGCTTTCAGCGCGCAGCAGCGTCGCCGCCTCCGCCTCCGCTCCCGCGCGCGCCGCCCTAAGAAGTTCAGCGGACGCAGACCCCGGCCGGCCGGAGCCACGCACGAGAATCTCCTTAGCAGGCAGCGCGGCGATCTGTTCGGCGACCGGCGGGACGTAAACGAGGGCTCGGGCTTTCCTGGCGCAATGGCTCCACAGGAAGCGGCACACGATGGCGACGAAGCCGAACACCCATGCGAGGCGGAAGAACTCCGTCGGATAGACGGTCCCGGACGAGAGGATGAACAGGGCGGCGCATATAGACATCGTGAATAAGCCTACTCCTCCGCCGATAGCGCAGCCGGACATGAACTGCGCCTTCTTCCGCAGGTACTCCCGGCGTCTTTTCGCCGCGTCCTGCCCGGTTCCGGTATGCATTTGGCCGTTCACAAGGGGTCGTTCTCGCGATTCACGGTGCCCAGCAGCAAGGGAGCGGACTCGTTTGGCGTCTGGTCGACGTCTTTTCGCCCATCGAGGCTATGCGTAAGCACCGGCGCAGGCAGGGCGGACGTTGCGGTGTCCAGAACCTGGTGCGGTTTGTAATGGGTTCCGATCGCACGCAGAAAAGCGGGCAGGTCACCCTCCGTTACCGCGTTATGAGGAATGATGATGGCCTGGATGGCTCCGATGAAGAGGAAGGTGTGATCGGCCGTAGTCTCGATACGCTCCAGCGCCCCCCAGGCATATCGGTTCTCGTTGTAAGCGGTTCGCTCGGTGAACCCGCTCTCGGAGACCTCCAGCACATGCTCGCAAAGCACGGACTTGTTCTCGCCCTCGGAGTACAGCTTGCGAATCCGGTTCCGCATCCAATTCGACAGTCTTTTCTTCCGGCGGTTGAAGCTGGCTCGAACCGCGAAAAATGCTCCGCCGCCAAAGACGAGCGCGCAGAGCGGCGGGAGCAGCCAGCCCCACCATCCGACTTCGGGCGGAAGGATACCACGTACAAATATGCCGACCAGTCCGAATTCCACAACAAATATTGTGGTAAAAATACGTATCATTTGGGCTCGCTGACGCAGCGCCATTGGCGACAGCAGCATGTGGTATTCGTTAAAGGCCACAATGTCATCCATGGTCACATCGCAGCGAATGGCCGGTAGTGCCATCGGTTCGTCCATCTTCATTGGTTGCCTCCGCAGTCAAATAGTACCCGCAAAACTGAGCGAGGACGAGGTTTTCGCATTCGATGTGAGGCAGGTCGCCACGAGTTTGAATGCAGGAAATCGACACGCATTGCCTGCTCCTTGACCATTCCGTTTCCGACCGGCGATTCCTGCCGATTTGCTTTCAATCTGCCTGCATGGAGTACAATGGAAGCTACAGTCTCACAGGAATTGCGTCGGCGGCGCCGAATGAAACCGAAGAATGGGGAGAGTGTGAAAATGAAGCTGCTGCATCGATGGTCGACGGCGGCGCTGATCGCCGTATTGGGCGGCGGCTATGCTACGTCGCCCTCACAGGCAGGACCGGTCACTGGTAACCAGACTCCGGATGGGGAGAAGCCGAAGGCGCTCGCGGCGGCTCCGGCCGGGTTCGATGCGCGGCGGGATAACATCGAGCGAGGCAACGTGGAGTCCGTAGAGTACGATTCCAAGACGGTGGGGGCGAAGCGCCGCATGGTGATCTATACGCCGCCCGGCTACTCGAAAGAGAGCAAATATCCCGCGTTTTACCTGCTGCATGGAATCGGAGACAACGACACGGGGTGGACGAAGAAGGGCGAGGCCGCCGCTATCCTCGACAACCTGTACGCCGAAAAGAAGATTGTGCCGATGATCGTGGTGATGCCGGATGGGCGCGCAACTACGGAGCCTGCTCCCGCCAACCTCTTTCAGGAGAAGGTGTTCAAGACCTTCGAAGCGTTCGAGGACGATCTGCTCAAAGACGTTATTCCATACGTTGAGAGCCACTATTCGGTGCGGACCGATGCCGAACGCCGCGCGCTTGCCGGACTCTCGATGGGCGGAGGGCAGTCGCTTAACTTCGGCCTGAAACACCTCGACACGTTCGCATGGATCGGCGGATTCTCTTCGGCGCCCAATACGAAACCCGCCGCATCGCTGGTTACAGATCCCGCCGGCGCGATAAAAAAGATCCGCCTGCTCTGGGTCTCCTGCGGCGATACCGACGGCCTGATGAATATTAACCGGACGTTTCACGAGGCGCTCGTGGAGCGGAAGGTGCCCCACCTCTGGCATATCGACACCGGCGGGCACACCTGGCCGGTCTGGAAGAACGACCTCTATCTGTTCTCCCAGAAACTCTTCCGCTAAAGCCGGCCTCTTAGAATGTGTGCAGAAAGCGCCCCTAGCCCCCAAATTCGGGGGCTGGGGGCGCTTACCGCTGCGGGTACCCGCGTGCGGGTGGAGGGTAGGGTCCGTATTCCCCCAGAATTGGGGGTTAGGGGGCGCATCACATCAGCCGGTACCCCCGGACCGGGTACCCGCGTGCGGGTGGAGGGTTAGGGGGCGCGAATCCCGCGATTTTATACACATTCTTAGCGCGCCTGCCGTGCGGCGCCCGGCGCATTACTGCGCGGGCTTGAGCGCCTTGACATAGGCCGCCACCGTCTTGATCTGCGCGTCCGACAGTTGAGAAGCAAACGCCGGCATCTTCTCCTTGCCGTCGTGAATGATCTTGGAGAGGTCATCCACGGAACGGTCGTGGAGTTCGGTGAGGTTCGGCGCGCGGCCTCCCGCTCCGCCCGCGCCATGGCATCCGCACTTCGCCTGGAGAATCTCCGCCCCCGAGGCGTTTTCCGCTACCGGGCCGCCTTTGCCGCCGCCTCCGGGTCCGCCAGGGCCCCCAGGACCGCCGCCCATCCTGCCAGGTCCGCCCATCGGGCCTCCGGAACCACCCATCGGCCCGCCGCTCGACGGTCCGCCGGCGCTGCCGGGAGCGCCATTCTCCGGTTTTGAGCACCCGGCGGCAAGCAGAGCGGTCAGCGATAGAGCCACGCCCAGTCCCGCATGCAGATTGAAACGGCTTTCCCTGGTCATAATCGGTTTCCTCTCCCGGCAGCTTTACGAATTCGATAATTGCTCGTAAGAAAAGCAGTGGCGATGGCAACGCACCGTCTGAATTGCGCCCCGCGCACGGTTCATCGGTACACCGGTGATGGATCGGCGATCTGCTGGTCGGCGGGTGGAAGTCTGAATTGCGCCCCGCGCACGGTTCATCGGTACACCCAAACCACGCCAACGTCCACACCTGGTAATTTATCGCAGACGGGCAATTATCCTGCAAGCGGCCGATCGGGCCCAGGGTCATTAAGTTCGCGCCGCGCGGCCCCCAGGATTGGAAAACGGAATGACTCTGGACCGGGCCAACGCGCATTCGTTACACGTCGTCGCCTAATTCCATCGGCCGCATCCGATGGTGACCGCCGCCCGGTTAGTAGGCAGCTTGGATGACTCGAGTTACCGAGCATGGTTTGGAGCGATTTTTTGGGCCGGGCGTTTCGAACAGAGGTGTTGATCCAAAGAGACGACTGGCACTGTCTTCTCCTATCCTGCTGGCATGCGCTGAACGTTTATGCCCTTATTGGATGAACCGATTACAAGCATTGAGAAGGTGGAATGAAGTAAGCATTGTGTCTAGCGTACGCATCGTTGGATCGCGACATTCGTATTCAGAGAGATAATAGACTACGATTAGAAGTCAAAACTGAGATTGAGGCATCTCGGAAATCGCGATCGTCAGTTACGAGGGTGAGATCATTAGTAGTGCACAATTCTGTCAATAGCAAGTCATTGAAATCGTGATCACCGGTAGCGAACCGCTCGAACAACGCGGATTTGTCAATCGAAGGCAGTCCGCAGTCAACACTTTCGCAATCATCCACAATGTTGCGCATGACTAATGCTATCGTTGGAGCCAATGCTTTGAAATCTACGCTGTTCCGAAACTGCTTGAAATTGGCGTAGCTAGTGCTGAAAATACCAGAATCAAATTCGATTCGAGCGTACCGATTTGCAAATTCAGAGAGAACCAAAGCGTCGATATACAGCCTGCTCTTACCATTTATTATTTTGCGGAGCGCCAATGAATAGGTACGTACTCGAGAATCCTGCGGATCGCCCTGTGGACCGTAGATAAGAAGCCAAATGTTTGCATCAAAGAATAATCTGGCTTCGGACGTAAACGTATAGGTAGCAATGTCCTGGATATCGGCCATCGTCAGTTAGATCCCACTATCTCTTCTCTGGCCCTATCGAACCGTCGCGGATCTTTGAAGTAGCTCTTCGCTGTGTCGACAACGCGCTTTAGAAGGCCAAGGTCGTCTGCGCCCATCTCGACTACCTTTAGATGATCGCGAACCTGCTGTTCGGTGAATTTACTATACAACTGGCCGATTGCTGTGTTCAAGAACGCGGACGTAAGCCTCGTAACGTTTACAAACGACAGCACCACATTCCGCCCGGATTCGATGATTGCGGCAGACCGCTCGTAAATCTCCTGGCCGTCGTCCGCAGCTACGCAGGAGACATTGCCGACGACCTCGTAGATCTTGATCGTTATGGCATCATTCATCAATTCTAGTCCTTTCGTGTTCAGAATAGGTCGTCGGAACTAATCTCAGAAGCAAGGCAATAGCTATTTTCATCCGCTGTATTAATCTCAAGATTTACGACCGTGCCCGGAAACCCGCTGGAAAATTGTTTCGTCGAAATATTGCCACCCGCGAATTCCCAATAGCCACGTTCAGAAACAATTTGGATTCGTCCTCCGTTTATTGATACGAACTCCTTCAACAATTTCAGACCCAACCCTCCTGGCACGGATCCGGTTTTCGTCGTGTTCTTATCCATAGTCGCCCATCGAATCGCGTCTTCTGGTGAAAAATCAAGACCAAGCTGGTTATGGATATTCTGTTGTATACCTATGCCGAGGTCCGCAATTGAAAAATCCAGCGGCTTTTTATTAGGAAAGAATTGACCGCAAGCATATATGCCGAGCCGAGTCTTGGAATGCAAGACAGCGTTATTGAAAATCTCGAAAATACTCTCACGGAATCGTTTATCCAGACCTTGAGACATTCTTGGCATATCCTTACCAGTGAAGTGGTGCTCCAAATAGCTGGCAAAGAAGCGTTCATCCTTTGGTTCAAATCTAGTATACACAATCGTTGTTCCATACGTGTCTGGTGCTTTTTCCTCGCCATAGGCGCTCAAGAACCCATTCTTACACAATATCGTGTTGACGCTGGGTTTCATGTTCGTCAATGTTACTTCGTTCAACGCACTGTGGATTTGATATAGGAGTGCACCCAATGGCGCGCACATGTTGGCATCGAACCATGATACCTGGCCAAAGTCAACTTCAAGGTTATCAAATTCTAGACCCTTGGAGGCTGAGGCAAGGTCGCAAAGGCGGCTAAAGCCCACAAATGTGTTTTTGATGTCGAGCAACTGGAATCGCACGAATTAACCCCGATGAAGCAGATGCAGAATTCAACAAATCCTTATTCGTCGGCGAAATTGGAGTCCGTTCAAGCAGTGAAGTCGCGTGCAATACAAGACGCTTTTCAAATGGAGGTAGTTGCGTTCATTACTGCCCGGCTACTCCATCAAGAAATCCCAATTGAAGCCACTCCGAACGTTCAATTGTAATATCGCCAGCATCTAAAAACTGGTCACTGATTCGAATTTGAGAGCCAACAATGGCCTATCCAACAGATGAAGTAAGGATACCACAGTTAGATTGCGACTTCCGCTGAGAGAACATAATACCGCAAAATGTATATTTGTGTCTACTTAATTATCACGAGGACAACGTAGCTTGATTATGCTCGTGTGGGATGCCCCTCGCCTTTTGTGGGTGCGACACGGATTGTTGCGAGACTGCTTCCACAATGCACTTTGGATTGGTCTGTAAACAGTTCAATGATTGCGCCCACGTGGCTGGCATTTTCGGCGCTGTAGCCATTGCCCTCGTAATAGTTTATCCGAACTTAACGGCAACCATTGACCAAATTATCGAAGCGATCATCGGTCTTGTCGCACTCGCCTGCATTATTCTCTATGGACGGCGAGAGATGCGTGAGGCGACAATTGCTTACAGAATTGCCCCGATCAAGTTCCAATCGAAGGCAGATGCACAAACCAAAATGATGGAAAGATGGGAGCGCCTCTACTATTGCCGGCGTTGCGACCGCGTGTTCGATCCATCAAGCGGTAAATCAGCGCCTTCCGAACATAGGCTCGAACTGTTAGGATAGCCACACTTCACAACAGGTACAGCCGCCTATTAGGACCTCAAAGCGATATGAGCGATCTCGAACCGACAGGCTATAACAACCTCCTAAAGGAAATCAAGGCGCGCAATCGAACTGCCCAGGTCCGCGCAGCCCTTGCCGTCAACCGGGAACTCGTTCTGCTTTACTGGCACATAGGAAGCGACATTCTACTCCGCCAGCAGACCGAAGGCTGGGGCGCAAAGGTAATCGAACGACTGGCGCGGGATCTAAAAGCGGCGTTCCCGGAGATAGTTGGCTTTTCTCCTCGCAACCTGAAGTATGTCAACTTCAGCCTGCCTTACCCCTCACCTGCCCATCCGCACCCACTACTGTAGGGTGGAGGCTTGTCCTCCGCCGCCGACCCCAACCTACGCCACCTGGCCAGTCCCCATATGCGTTGACTTAGCCGTCCATGAATACCCTATCGCGAAGCGGTCGCCATTTGCCGATAATAATACCGGGTACGGCTGACCCTGATGTGAGCCCGCCCGACCACAGAACAGACACAACATCCCCAAAGTTAGATGCTAACCGAACGGCCGTGCTGGCCGCACGCGTTAGTGGGCCATTACTATGAAATTGATTGATGACGAAATCAGCCTCGACTGGCCCGATTGGACCGATTTCGGCCTGTCCGTCGTGCATTCGCCGGACGCCCGGCCGACGGAATCCAGCCTGGATCCGGACGACTGGAGCGAGGTCCGCCGGACGTTTCACGCCGCAGTGGACGGCTGCCTGGACCATATGCAGAGCGTGCGCGACCGCCCGGTCTGGCGGCCGGTCCCGGAGGCTGTGAAGGTTCAATTCGGCGAGTCCGCCCCGGCGGGCGGCGAACCGCTTGGCGACCTGCTCGACCTCTTCAACGAGTCCATGCAGCCCTATGCCACCGGGAACACGCATCCCCGGTTCTTCGGATGGGTCCACGGAAGCGGCAGCGTTGCGGGCGTGCTCGGCGAGATGCTGGCCGCGTTTATGAACTGTAACGCCGGCGGCCGGGACCATGTCGCCACCTACGTGGAACGGCAGGTCGTCGACTGGTGCAAAGAGATTTTCGGCTTTCCGGCGTCCGCGAGCGGCATCGTGACGAGCGGCACCTCCATGGGCACTGTAATCGCGTTTACGGTTGCCCGAAACGCCGCCGCGCCGCATGACATCCGCCTGCGCGGCCTCTCGTGCCTGACGAAGAAGCTGGTCGGCTATGCCTCCTCGGAAGCGCACTGCTGCCTGGCCAAGAGCTTCGAGATGCTGGGGCTTGGGCGAGACGCCCTGCGCACCGTTCCGGTCGATGCGGGCGGCCGAATAGATACCGGCGACCTGGCAAGAATGGTGGACGCGGACCTAGCCGCCGGACACCAGCCGTTCCTCGTCTGCGCCTCGGCCGGCACGGTCAACACCGGCGCTATCGACGATCTCGATGCGATAGCGGATCTCTGCCGGGAGCGCTCGCTATGGATGCACGTAGACGGCGCGTTCGGCGCGCTCGCCATTCTCGCGCCAGA
>JAYTEU010000318.1:0-2852 GCA_043734985.1 Chthonomonadaceae bacterium | reverse complement strand
CGTCACGGCGTCCCCCGAGGTCCGGGCCGAACCCTCTGCGATTGACAAGGTATTACCCACGCGGAACCTGATCGAAGAGCCTGGGAGCGCCCAGGGCGTAACCGCTATGGCAGCGTCGGATATCCTGCACGATACGGACCATCCGTTCGGGCAGCAAGCCCTTCAGCCGGAAGATACGCACGACAAGACCTTCGCCCTGGTTGTTGAGGACGACGCCGTCAACCAGCACGTTGCAAAGATGATGCTGGAGAAGATGGGATGCCTGGTGGATGTCGCATCGAGCGGTAGTGAAGCCATAGCTCTCTTCGAGACCCGCGTTTACGATCTGGTACTCATCGACTGCAAGATGACGGGCATGGATGGATACGAGACTACGGCCGCGCTGCGTCGAATGGAATCCGGAGATCGCCATACTCCCATCGTCGCGGTTACCGCCGATACCGCCGCCGGTGTCCGGGAACGGTGCCTTAGAGCGGGAATGGATGCCTATATCGCGAAGCCGGTTCACGAAGAGGACCTCAAATACGAGATCGAGAAGCTGCTCAACAGCTCCTTGCCGGCCCGTGAAGTCCCGGAACAGGCGCCGCTAGACGAGATCCTGAATAGAGGCGCGCTGATGGCCCGGGTTGCCGGAAACACGGATGTCCTGCGCTCACTCGCCAATCTGTGCAGGGCGGAGTGCTCGAGGCTGATGGAGGAGATCCGAGATTCCATCAGCACCGGAGACCGATCCCAGTTCCTGCGGGCAACCCACAAGCTGCGCGGCAACATCATGAGCATGGAGGCCCGGGCGGCTGTCGAAGCGGTGCGCCAATTGGAGCTCACGGCAAACCAGGGCCGCCCCGCCGACGCGGAGGAGATGCTCGACCCGCTGCAGAACGAACTGGAGCGTCTGCTGGCGGCGATGAACGCGATACTGGATGATGCCGAAGTGGCTGCCTGAGCGCGTTGATCTCGCTTTCCCCTTCCAGGGTTTCCGCTGCCGCACGGCGGGAAAGACCGGGAGGGGAGGAGCGACACTCGTGCGCCGGCTGTAACACAGTTATGGGAAACCAAGGAACTTGGCAACAGAAGGCGCGGGAATATCGGGAGCTTCGGCAGGCCGGGCGCTCCTGTATTGGAAAGAGGGCGCCATCATCGCGCTGATGGCGCTCCTCATGGTTTGGACCGGCGCCGATCTGTGGCCCGTGTGGATGGGTGACTCCAGTCTGGGCCATGCCCCGCTGGTACCTGCCATAGCTATCTTTCTCTTGTGGCAGCGCCGAGAAACCCTGCGGAACTGGTCCTCCACTACAGTACCGGGAGCGGCGCTTCTCCTCGCGTCATCCTTTCTCTACGTGGGCGCCTACTGGGCAGACGTAGAGTTCATGAAACCGTTGTCGGCCATCGGTATCGCGTTAGGTCTCTGCTGGTTCCTGGGCGGCTGGTCGATTGTGCGACGATCGGCCGGCGCTCTCGGCTTTCTCCTGTTCACCATTCCATGGCCGACTACGCTTATGGGCCGGCTCCAGCTTCCCCTTCAGCTCACCAGCAGCGCGTATGCCGCCATGTTCGCGGGCATCCTCGGTATTCCCGTGCACCGAGATGGCGTGACGCTCTCCATCGTGCCGGATTCCTCGAAGCCTCCGACCTACGTAATACTCGTGGCGCAGCAGTGCAGCGGCCTTACCTCGCTGATCGTACTCCTGGCTCTCGGCTACCTGATCGCCTACTTCACTCCGGTTCACTGGGCGAAGCGCGCCTTCCTGTTCCTGATTACCGCGCCGCTCGCGCTCCTTGCGAACGCTGTCCGCCTCACGTTCATTCTCATCGCGGGCGCAAGTCATGGGGCTGCCGTCGCGCAGTGGGTGCACGACCATGAACAGCCGGTCCTGGTGTTCTTCTGTACGCTTGGCCTTATGGGCATTCGGGCTATTCTGCTGCGCGGCGCCCAGACCGCCCCCCTAACGGGAACGCCAATGTCCGCCGACGATAGAGCCGCAGAATCGGTCGCGCAGGGTGACCGCGCCGCTAAGGCTCTCGCCGCTCCGCGCGCACACGCTGAAAGTACTCTTCGGCGCGCCAGAATGCCGCTGGCCCTGGCCGCGCTGACCGTGGCCGTAGCGGGAAGCGCCTACGCCAGGCGGGCCGACGGCGGCGATGGCGTTCGTGCCGATTTCCTGGCAGAGATGCCTCTGCCGTACCACGATTGGAAGGAAGAGAAGCTGGGGCTGACGGCTGGAGAGCGGTCCATGCTTCAGCCGGACGCCCAGCTTCTCCGCCGATACCGGTCGCCGGCCGCCGGGACCATCGAGATCGCCGTGATCGCCGGCCATAGAAAGAAGACCGTCCATACGCCGGATTTCTGCCTTGTCGGCGGCGGGTGGGAGACGCTCTCTCAGCGCGACGTCGTACTGACCGCGGGCGACAGTAGCGTTCCCGCGGTGCAGGCGATTCTGCTCCGCGACGGTGAACGGATGATGGCGACTTATTTCTTTACCGATGGGGAATCGAGCTTCAGAAGCCTGCCGCAGTTCCAAATCAGGCAGATAGTAAAGCGTCTCCAGGGCCGTACCTCTCTAGGCGCGATGGTGCGGATACTGTCGTCCGCCTCGCAAGGCGAGGGCGATGTGGCGAAGCGCTCCGACGATTTCGCGCGGACGACCCTGCCGGCGGTATTTGCCGCGCTGAAACATGCGGATAGGTAGAAAGTGGCCAATGGAGTTCGTAAATCCGTTATTTTTCCGAAGTGAACCCACTCCGGCCTCAAGGAAGGTTGACGAAGGGTACCATCTAGGCGATGTCATGAACAACCTGGGCGGTACACGGGAGACCTATAGCCGGATGGATGGAGTGCACGAGGAGCCGACGGG
>JAYTEU010000317.1:0-7224 GCA_043734985.1 Chthonomonadaceae bacterium | reverse complement strand
CACCAACGGCTTCAATCGCGTCATTCGACGCTGCGGACGGCGGGTGTTGATCGATGAGGCAGCTTTTTTTGAATGGACAAAAACGGGAAGTGCAGCATGTGTTGATTTTCACGTCAGAATGCCCCATCGTTTTCACCGCGCGACTGATCCATCTTTGCGACTACAGCATATTGACTCGGCTCGATTCGTGTCTCTTGTGGACGGGTGAGAGTAACGTGGAAAATCCGCGAGCAATTGGTTCATTCGAGCGCGAAAATCAACAGCAACACCGCCGCTTGCGCGGCCGCGTTGGCTTTCTGCATCTTCCTTATTGGTTTCGGCATACTTGTCCCTTTCAGTTGACATCGTATGCCTCACACACAAAATTCTGGATAGGCTCGCTCCCACGGCGGGCAAAGCGCTCATCGGCAGGGCTTCAAGCATGATCAGCGTGTCGCCCAACCCTGTGTTGGTCTCTCAGAGTGCCCGCCGAAACGCGCGGCGCCCCCAGTTCCATGCCGGCAGAGATACCGGCGTCAAACATCCAAGCCGGCAGCACCATTACGATGCCGGGCGCGATTTCGACGTGAAGAACGTGGACGCCACCCCGTTGTGCGCCGTATTGGAGGCGCAGACGGCGCCCGTAAAACGGGTGCCAACGATAGTGAACTTCAACTTTTTGCCCGATATGGGCAGAATGAACACGTGCTGGCCATGGGTCGAAAGTCCTGGCTCTTTTGCTGGACTTAGCTTGGCGCCCCCGGCACGTCGGTATCATCCAGAGCCTGATCGTCACCTGCCGACTGCACGGGCATCGATCCGTACACGTATCTCGTCGATGTGCTCCAGCGCGTCGGGGAACACCCCGCCACTCGGGTTGCCGAACTGACGCCGCGGCTCTGGAAACAGCATTTCGCCGACAATCCGCTGCACTCAGACCTCGACCATCGATCGATGACCTGATCACCAGCGCTGCGCCGCGGACTTCAGTTACGATTCAATCCTCATCGATTGGAGGTATTTCATGGCGGCTCGCAAGCGCACGGCACCAAAAGTCTACGAGCTGCATGTTGAACTCGAGGACATCGAGCCACTCATCTGGCGGCGAATACTCGTACCAGCCGCGATCCTGCTGCCAGAATTGCATGATCTGCTGCAACTCGTGATGGGATGGACAAACTCACACCTGCACAGTTTTGAGATCGGCGACCGGGCTTTCAGTTCGGCCGGCGCTGATCTGGAAGAACTGCAAATGTTGAACGAAAGGAAATACGCACTCGAAGCCGTTCTCGGCGATTCCATTCGCGAGTTTGTCTACGGATACGACCCTGGGGATAGCTGGCGCCATCGCATCAAAGTCCAATCCATTGCTAAACCCAACGCCGATTGGTCCTATCCGCTTTGCATTGCTGGGGCACGCGCTGCACCACCAGACGACGTCGGCGGCGTTAGTGGCTACGAAGAATTCCTCTCCGCTATCAATAATCCGAAGCACGAAGAGCACCACAGCATGCTCGTTTGGATAGGCGGCGCCTTCGACCCTGAGGGATTCGACCTCAACGAAATCAATCGCACCCTACGCCTTGGGCGCCGTCCTTGAGGTCAGCCCAATATTGCCCCCGAAACATTCGCCACAAAGTTCCGGTGGCGGCAAGGACGCCACGGAGTTACCGGTTACTACGAGCGTCTGACTCGGCCACCTTCCGAGCGACGATATGTCGGCCCACGGCTTCACACCGGCACCAGTCACTCCTCCTTCGCTTCGAACGGCGTTTCAGGCAGTCGCCAGACGAATTGGCGGATCTGAACCCCGCCGCAACCACGCAGCGGCCTTCAATGGCGAAAGTGGCGACCCAGACGATTATCAATAACGTCATCGGGCTGGCAAGTCGGTGTTACAAGAACCTCGCTTAGAACTCCCGGGTCAGGCCGAAACCACCGAAGCGCCGACTAAAGGAATAGAGGGGAATGGTCGAGTCGTTGTGCGCAGCACTTAGTGTCAGCGTGGGCGCGAAACCGTGAAAGGTCCAGTCGCGTGCGGTGATGACGAGATCAATGTGTAAAAGACGATCTCTTCGGTCTGCACCGAACAGCGGATCGGGCTCGTCGTAGACATTCCGGTAAGCGGAGACCTGCGTCTGGACGTTGAAACGCGCCGGCAATTCCTTCGAATATCCCAGCGTCCCCCCAACGGAGCTATAGCTGTATGGCGAATCGCGCGCGAGGTTTCTTCCGAGAGACACGGATGTCCAGACGGCGGATGTGGAATCGAGACCGTAGCGCAAAGTGGTGCCGACCCAGTATTGAGTTCCCGTCAAATAGCTGTAGTCCGGATACTCCAGCCGCTTCAGGCTCACGTAGGCGTTCGCGAGGAGGTGCTCACCGAGGGGGCGCGCGTTGGTAAGACGCACGATCGCACCATGATAGAGTTGCTTGTCCTGGTAGTCCGCGAGTAGCGGTCCGACTTCCACGGTCCACAGAGCTTGACCGACCACCAGGCTCCGGCCCAAAGTGAGTTCGAGCGCCCGGTAATCCGCATACGTGCCCGCATAGTTGCGGTACTCGACGGCGCCGCCAACGAAGTTGCGATTGTCCTCGCCGAATGCATATTGGCATTGAGCGGTTACGTCGGTGCCGAAGGATTTCTTGGCCCGCGCGTTGGGATTCAGGACGAAGCTTAGGCCGCCAATATCGACCGTCCGCGCGTCGGTGGCATAGCCCGGGTTGGAGTCCACTCCAAAGACGGCCGAAAACCGCAACCAGGATGTCCTGCCCTGGATGGCACGCAGAAATGCGTAGACGTTCTCTCTCACCTGCGCGTCCAAAGTCTGGCCTAGCGCGATTTCGAAGTGATAGCGGGCCGCCGCAAAATCACCGGCGGCAAAAAGCGCCCTAGCCAGTTCGAGTCGAACGCGCGTCAGGCTCGGATTGCCAGACAGCATGCGACGGTATATCTCTATGGCTTCCTGATATTCGCGCTCCTCGAAGGCAAGCTGCCCCCGAAGGAAGAGCACTTGCGGATCGTGTGGATAGGCCTTCTCCAGCTCGACCAAAATCTGGCGAGCAGGGCCATACTGCTTCTCCAGAATCCACTTCGCCGCGAGACCGATCGCCTGGTCATAGCCGATCGTGATCGATTCGGAAGGGATCTGTGCGCAGACGTTCACGGCTGCGCCAAGGCATAGCAGAAGAACAGCGAGCAGCTCGCAGCAAATCCGCCGACCGGGCGCGAGACAGCTGACGAGGCCGAACACCAATGTGCGGTCCAGGCGATTATTGCTTCTTGAGCCCGAAACTTCCAACCATTTTCTGCGTGCCGGAGGCGTTTCCAACAGCCAGAGAGCCGCCGAGTTCAGGCGGCGCGTACGGCGCAGTGGCGGCGGGCGGCCCATAGAATGCGCCCCTGATTTGGCCGGTAGCTCCCATTCCGAACCCGTTAGTGAGCGTGCCGCCTCCTCCAGCGAACGAGTTCGACGACGAAGTTCGGGTAATGGGCATCGCTGTGCTTGTGAGGTCAAGCTGCGATACGGGAAGAGGTGTCGTCAGGGCGCCTCCACTGATTGTTGTATTCGAAGTTGAAAACATTACAGCGCCGGGACCACTGAAGTTGACGTCCGCGCGGGCATTCGCCCCGACTAGATAAGTTCCGACTGGCGGCCCGGATGTCGTGTCCAATGTCGCGTAGCGGCCAATGAAGAAGCCCTTGTAAATTGCACTGCCGGTGGTAGGAAGATCGATGCCCCGGGTCATAACCCCCGCGGAGAATGGGCCACCGACCTCTGACCAAGTCGATTGCACTGTCGTGGGCTTGCTCCAAATCCCGAGCGTCGAGTAGTTCAGGCCGATGGAACCGGGGTCTAGGTAGGTAAAGGTCACATCTCCAGGTGCAGAACCTCCGACCAGGGCGGTCGCCTTCACAGATACTGTCCTTAGGCAATCGTGACACAGGCTCTCTATCGGACTGTTCAAGAGTAGCCCGCCGCTGGCCGGATCAAAGGTGACGATAAAACCGGGTTCGATTTGCGGCAGGGTAGGCAACGGGATGGCTGCAACCGTAAGAACGAGTTTTCCCGTGACCGAGCCCACGGCAAGAATGTTTTGCTGAACTGCATGGAGTTCGTGCGTCGTGGTGTCGAGGGCATAGGGGGATACAAATCCGCGCACCGTGTCGCTGGATTTTGCGGTCGACAGAGACGACGGATAAGAGAAACCGGCTGGGGACCCGCTCGCGCTCGCGCCCCCACCGCCGCCACCGCCCGCGCAGCCACTGAGCGCTAGGAGTACTAAGAGCGTTCCCGCGCTTAATGCGCGATTGGATAAGACATCGCTTTTTGGGTTCATCAGTGAACTGTCAACGATATTCATTCGACGGCCAGTTTGCGACGCTGCGACAAGCCAGTTCAATACCATTAAGTGGTACGGCGCATAAAACATGCCGTTTGCGATCTGTGGTTGTCATTCAAGGGCATGAACAACATTGCGGCAGCCCCATAATGTGGTGTGTAAGATATCTCGACGGAAAACGCTGCATCCTGGCCGTTGAGACGTTGCCTCCACTCCCGTGCCACAGTCCGAAAAATGCTTCATAGCCTGCTGACCTTCGTTCTGCATTGGTGCCTGCTGAGCGTCTTACTGTGGCTGGCGAGTAAAGTCTTCCACGGCATCGAGTTCAAGAGCAGTAGCGCCTTGTGGGTATCAGCACTACTCCTCGGCTTCGCCAATGCCGTGATCCGCCCGATTTTCATCGTATTCACGTTTCCACTTACACTGCTGACGTTCGGATTCTTTCTGCTCGTCATCAACGCGCTGATGCTGTTGCTGGTCGCGGCGCTCGTGCCCGGCTTCAAAGTGTCCGGGTTCTGGACGGCGTTCTTCGCTGGCCTGTTAATTTCGGCGCTGAGCCTGGTGATCGACATCGCCACGTCGACCGGCGTCTCCACAGTGGTTCCCGCGACTCACGGATCGGGGACGATGGTCTAGGCGCGCTGGCAGATCACTACGTTTTGTGCTGGGACCGATCAGGCTGACAGGTCGTATGAGTCATCAGGAACAGGCGAGCAAGAGTGGGCCATACGGCCTCATCGTATCCATAGCCCCGGAGCATCTGCCGGCATACGAATTCCCCGGCGGTGATAGATGGCGATATGGGTCGCCATCCAAACAGAGAATTGGGCAGGTAATCGTCCACGCCATAGTGCATTCCGCGAAAATAGAGGGACAGGCGCCCGGTGCCATCCTGCTCCAACTGGATTCGGTTGGCGGCGCCTGTGTGAGGTAATCGAAAAACCTGGCCTTTGTCTGATGACGCGGAAGCGGTTGCGGTGATGTCGAATCGCTTTTGGGCGAGTTCAGGCGCCACCGATGATGTCTGCCCGCGTTTGTCCATCGCCGCACCCCCTCTGTAAGCAGTGTTAACAATTTTGATGCGCTCGGGGGATTTCCCGGGAGATCACATGCCTATGGGCGGCAGTGCGCCAAAATTCTCCAACTTCCCCCAGCGCTCCTTCTATGCTGCAACGGCTATGCCAGTTTGGCGCGGTGTAAAATGACGCTTGCATGCCATCGGACATGCCTCTGTTTTCGAACACAAAAACAGCGACCACCGAACGGCGATGGACTGGCATGCCAAAAGGTTAACACCCGCGATGCTCGCAAAGTGTCACACAACGCCAATTGTCATAAGGGCGTCGGCGCGCCCGCTGTTTTCTCGCAGCAACGACTTGAAGAGGCCGGCGCAAATCTCGCGTTAACGACCACGCTTGCACTTCACTCGCGCATAGCGGTGATACGCCCCTTCCCAGTCTTCCGCGATCTCACGCTGAGCTCGTTCGAGCGAGACTTGCTCGGAATCCCAAGGACTGTCCTCTAAGTGTCCTTTGACCATGCTATGACAGAGGCGTATGTTTGTTCTCGGAGGTCGTCTTCTAAGAGTGAGCCAATCATCAGGGGAGAGAGATGCAGCTAACATGCGGCCCATCATTTAAGCAGCGTGCGGCACTGCGGTTTCTCGTCGCGTTGTCGCTCGTTTTGTTCGGTGCTTTCGCACAGGCAGAAGAAGCCAGCGTGGAAGCCATTAAGGCACGCATCGAAGGCGTCTATGTGCTCGAAGAGTGGCATCGGAACGGAGAGGTTGATCATCCACCATTGGTCGACTTTCGGACTGTGCTACTCAACGGACGCATCATGTACTTCGGTCACGACCGGGCGAATGAGACAAATAAAAGGACGATAGCTGGCTTTGGCACCTACATCCTGGAGCCCGGCAAGTTTTCCTATAGTTATGAGAGTCAGTCTTGGGTCACGGAAACGCCGTCGGGAGTGACCGTTTCGGAGAAGCTATTATTTGAAGGACTGCGGACTTTTGCAGTAACCATCGAAAACAACGAATTCCATTTTCGCGCTACCAATGGGCCGCAAGAGTTTCGGTTTACTCCAGACGGGATGTCATACGGGGATGACAAAGTACTGAGAGTTTTTCGGCGAGTTACTGAAAAATAGCGTAAACGGTTCTATCAATTGCGCCCATGCGCTTTTCGAAATGCTCCCATTCGGCGGACCGCCTCCCTACTGTATCTCAAAAAACTTTTCTTACTCCTTCGTCCAATCGGGCGCAAGAAAAATAGCCTGTCCTTCCTCCAGCGTCATGGTGCCCCCACAGACGGCGCGACACTGCGTCCTCCATCTAGTGTTTCCGAGAAAGATGCTTCCTGACACGCGAACGATCGAATACGCCCCAATCTTCGACGCTGAAGTCTCCAGCCCCAGGGTAGGGCTGATTGGTCTTGCGGTAAGTAATCTTCACGCCGAAGTGTTTTCTGGCGTTCCTGAAAAGACGCTGGACGGTGGGTTCGGATACACCGATGACCTGCGCGACCTCAAGGCAACTCGACCCTCCGTGCTTGGCAATGTAATCCAGCACTCGAAGTAACAATCGCCCATCGACGCGTCCCACCCCATTTTCTAACGGGTTTGTCATGGTCTTGCTTTCCCGCCGCGAATTAGCGATGCACCGCGTGGCGGGCAGGACCTCCAGTCCCACGGCGCCATAGGCCCCGCATCGCGGCCGCTGCCTATGCCTTGTCCATAGAGTTGAACATTGTGCGCGCTCTGCCTGCCCGAGGCCCCGGCAGGTTCACGGCCATCGCGGCCACGCTCGCGCTTTCGGCAAACGTGCCTTGAGCTGCAACTGGCGTGCGGCAAAAACCTGGCAAGAAATTCAAAATGTCCGGCGACTGACCGGCCTGC
>JAYTEU010000316.1:0-2303 GCA_043734985.1 Chthonomonadaceae bacterium | reverse complement strand
CGCGAGTTCCTGCGCGAAGTGCGGAGCATCACGCGGGATTCCGGCACGGCGCTCATTTTCGATGAAGTCGTCACCGGTTTCCGTGTCCACCCCGGCGGCGTGCAGGCTCTCTTCGGAATTCGGGCCGACATGGCGACGTATGGCAAAGTCATCGGCGGCGGTTTTCCCGTCGGAGTCCTGGCGGGCCGAAAGGTGTTCATGGACGCGCTGGACGGCGGCGCCTGGCGCTACGGCGACGACTCCTTCCCCGAAGTAGGCGTGACGTTCCATGCCGGTACGTTTGTGCGGCACCCGCTGGCGATGGCTGCGGTCTGGGCCGTCCTCAACCACCTTAAGACCGCCGGTCCACAACTCCAGGAGGGGCTCAACAAACGCGCTGCGCAGTTCGCGGAGACGCTGAACGCGCATTTCGAAGCGTTCGGCGTGCCCACGCGCATACGTAACTTCGGCTCGGTGCTCTACTTCAAATTCCCGACGGATCTGCGCTTTTCCAGCCTGCTTTACTACGCGCTTCGGTACCGTGGGGTCCATATTTACGAGGGATTTCCCTTCTTCCTGACCACAGCGCACACGGATTCCGACCTGGACTATGTGATCGGCGCGTTCAAAGAGGCGATTTCGGAGATGCAGCAGGCGGGTTTTCTGCCTCCGCCCCCGGAGCAGGCAGACGAGCCGAGGGCGCATCGGATCGGGCACGACCTTTCGCCCACGACGGCTCCTGCCGCTCCCGAAGCTGTTGCGCCGGTCGCGCCCCGCGTCTCTTGCGCCCCGCTTACCGAGGCGCAAAGGGAGATATGGCTCTCGGCGCAGATGAGCGACGAGGCATCCTGCGCTTACAACGAATCGTGCAGCGTACATTTGCGCGGCCCGCTGAATATGGACGCGCTGCGCGGCGCGATCCAGGAGCTGGTTCGCCGCCACGATGCCCTTCGGACAACGTTCGGCGCCGACGGCGGTATCCAGGAGTTTGCGGCGGAGCTTTCTCTCGATGTTCCCTTGATCGATATGACCGAGGCGGAAGATCGGCTGGACCGGGAGCGTATGCTGATCGCGAACGAAGCCGAGAAGCCCTTCGATCTGGTGAACGGGCCGGCAGTGCGCATTCAGGTTCTCAAGCTTGCTCGCGAGACCTATCATCTGCTCTTCACGGCGCACCACATCGTGTGCGATGGCTGGTCCATCGGCGTGCTGCTCAACGAGTTGTCCAGGCTCTACTCGTCGGCTGTGCTGGGAACCGTGAGCGCATCGGAAACGCCCATGCAGTTCGGCGAGTATGCCATGCTCCAGGAGCAGGAGCGCGACAGCTCCGAACGAACCACGGCGGAGTCTTACTGGAAGGAGAGGTTCCGGGAACCGGTACCGATTCTCGACCTGCCGACCGATCGACCGCGCCCTGCCCGGAAGTCGTTCAACGGATCGATGGAGAGGGCGACGCTCGATGCGGACCTTCTTACGCGTATCAAACATGTCGGAGCCAAGCACGGCAGCACGCTCTTTTCCACCCTCTTAGCGGCCATCAACGCCCTCGTATTCCGACTGTCCGGGGAGCGCGACCTGGTTATCGGTATTCCCGCCGCCGGCCAGTCGATGGTCGGATGCCCGAGCCTGGTGGGGCACTGTCTGAACTTCCTGCCTATCCGCTGCCGCGTGGAGAATTCCGCCCCGTTCGCGGAGCTTGCTGCCGGTGTCAAGAATCAGGTGCTGGATGCCTACGATCACCAGGACTATACCTTCGGAACGCTTGTGCGGGCGCTGAACCTGCCGCGAGATCCTTCGCGCCTTCCACTGCTCAACCTGATGTTCAATATCGATCCGGATGGCCTGGACAGACTTCCGTTTGCCGGTTTGGAAGCGGAAGTAGTGAATAACGCCAAGCGCTACACAAATATGGACCTGTTCCTGAACATCTACAAGAAGGGCGATGGCCTCTGTCTGGAGTGCGACTACAACACGGACCTGTTCGACCGATTGACAGTCCAAAGGTGGCTTAGCCAATATCTCATGCTCCTGGAGAGCGCGGTTACCGATCCGAGCCGAAGCATCGACGCCCTCGACATTCTCACGCCCAACGAGCGCCGGACTCTGCTCGTGGACTGGAACGACACGCAGGCCGAGTATCCCAAGGACGCGGCCGTCCATACCCTCGTCGAGGAGCAGGCCAGGCGCACGCCCGAGGCCGTAGCCGTCGTCTTCGGAGACCAAAAGCTTACCTACCGCGAGCTCGACTGCAAAGCCGACGCCCTGGCAAAGCGCTTGCAGACGCTGGGCGTAGCCCCCGAGGTCCGCGTCGCCCTCTTCGTCGA
>JAYTEU010000315.1:0-2663 GCA_043734985.1 Chthonomonadaceae bacterium | reverse complement strand
CCTGGAGCCGCGATTTGGCGGAGGCGGCACGGATTGTGCGTTCACCAAACTTACATTGCATCTGTATTGGCCGACCGAGCGGAACGGCGGCTCTGGCGGTTCAGCAGCTGCATAGTTCACGTTTGAGCCGATTCGGACACGATTTCGGAATTGACGGGCGCCGTTGAAGATGGTGAGGATGATGAACAAGGTGGACGTGCGTAAAAGTAAATTGCTAACAAAATTGCTCATTCGGACGGGCTACGCCGCCGGATCGCTTGCGCTCCTTTCGGTGGCCGTGCTTGTGCCGGCGGGAGGCGCTGAGCCAGCCGGCCAAAGGCAGCGCGGAGCGGTTCGCAATGAGAACCCGCCGCCGATCAAATCAACAGCCGGTGGCTCGCCGATCGGCGGTGCGGTAACCTCCACAGTCGATACTGTCTCCTTCAACCGGGATATTCGGCCGATCTTGACCGAAAACTGTTTCACCTGCCACGGGCCGGATGCCGCCAAGCGCGCGGCGGGACTGCGGCTGGACATACGCGACGACGTTCTCGCAAAGGGCATCATAGTGCCCGGAAAGCCCGACAAGAGCCGACTGGTTTCCCGCGTGTTCGGCGCGGGCGGCGTTTCTATCATGCCGCCTGTCGCAACGCATAAGCAGTTGACGGCGGAGCAGAAAGCCCTTCTGCGTCGCTGGGTAGTAACGGGCGCGAAATACGAGTCGCACTGGTCGCTTACACCGCTGCCGACGAGGGTAGACGTCCCGGCAGTAAAATCTCCCGATTGGTGCGGCGGAACGATCGACCGATTTGTACTCGCACGGCTTGAGCGCGAGGGTGTTTCTCCTTCCAAGCCCGCAGGTCGATCTGATTGGCTTCGTCGCGTATCGTTCGACCTTACAGGCCTTCCACCCGCGCCTGCAGAGATCGACAGCTTCCTGGCAGACAAATCTCCGAATGCTTTCGACAAGGTTATTGACCGCCTGCTTGCCTCCCCTCGTTTCGGAGAACGGATGGCGTCTCCCTGGCTGGACCTGGCACGATACGCCGACAGCTACGGCTATCAAAGCGATCAGCTCTGCCCAACCTGGCCGTACCGCGACTGGGTCGTGAAGGCCTTCAACGACAACCTGCCGTATGACAAATTCCTGACGGCACAGCTTGCGGGCGACCTGCTTCCAAATGCCACACGCGATCAGAAGCTGGCAACTGCCTTCAACCGACTTCACCGCATGACGAACGAAGGTGGAAGTGTAGCGGAGGAGTGGCGGATCGAGGGCGTCGCCGACCGCGTTCGCACGTTCGGAACGGCGTTCCTGGGTATGACGCTGGAGTGCGCGCGCTGCCACGACCATAAGTACGATCCAATAACTCAGAAGGACTACTACGCCTTTGCCGGGTTCTTTAACAGCATCGACGAGTACGGCCTCTACGATCGAGCTGACATTGTGCCCTCCCCCACCTTGGCTCTGCCGACACCCGAACAGACTCAGCGACTGGCGGCGGCCCGGACCGCCACAACGGCCAAGGAAGCCACATTGAAAGACCTGCGCCAAAGCCGAGAGCCCGCATTTAAGGCATGGCTCGACGAAACAGACCGGCGTTCGGGACGGGGACAACTCTTCCAGACGGACGTGGAGGGTCCGGACAAGCTGCCATTGGCCGACATGAAGGGCCGATTTAGCTTCACCGCATTCGAGGGTACAGCCCTCAAGAACCTGGCTCCCGGCGCGACTCAGCAGGGTGCCCGGACGGATGAGGTTCCCACTGTGGATGCGCCTTTCGGCAAGGCGATCTCCTTTAGCGGCGAAAACAACGTACATTTCCCCGAATTGGGCAAGTTCACGCGGCACACCCCGTTCAGCATCGCCTTCCGTATGCGCGATGCGCGGCTTGTCGAAGGATCCGCCGTGGTATTCCAAGCGTGCGACGGCACGGATGTTGGGCCGCATGGGTACGACCTGACGGTGAATCAGGGCAGGCTTACGGCGCGCCTCTTCCGTCATTGGCCGGGAAACGCGATCGGCGTGCGAACCAAGCTTGCACTGCCGAAAAACACCTGGATACATGTCGCCGTGACCTACGATGGGTCCAGCCGCGCTGGTGGTCTGCGCATCTACGTAGATGGCAGACCTGCCGAAATCGAGGTATTGCGGGACCATCTGGTCAAGGGCATCGGGCAGCACGCGCTAGTGTTCGGCCAGCGGTTTCGCGATCTCGGCTTCAAGGGCGGACAGATTGGGGATCTGGCGATATTGTCGCGGGAAGTCCTTCCGGTTGAAATCGCGCAGCTTTCTGACGGCCATAGCCTGATTAATATGCTGAATCATCCGAAAATGAATGTGCCGGAGATGAGGGAGTACTATTTCTCGGCGGTTGACCCCTCATCGCGCGAACTGGTCGGAAAGCTGGCGGAGGCCCGCGCGGCAATTTGGAAGGCTGAGGATTCAGAGCTTGAAATCGCCGTGATGCAGGAGATGCGCGAGCCACGCCCGACTTATGTGCTCGCTCGCGGAAGGTATGACGCGCCAGTCACGGAGGCAAACCGAGTTGGACGAACGACGCCGGCTTCGCTGCCGGGACTGCCGGCCGGCGTTCCCAAGAATCGCCTCGGGCTCGCGCAATGGCTCACGCAGCCGGACCATCCCCTGACCGCTCGGGTGGCTGTCAACAGAATTTGGGGCC
>JAYTEU010000314.1:0-3458 GCA_043734985.1 Chthonomonadaceae bacterium | reverse complement strand
CAACTGCTTCACCCGCGCATCGACCCCGAGGTACTGGCCGGACTTGAGCCTCTCGCCACCGGGCTGGCGGCTTCGCCGGGCGCGGCGGTCGGCAAGGTGGTCTTTGACGCCGACACCGCTGCCGCACAGGGTGGGCATGGCGGCGCGGGCGGCAAGGTTCTCCTGGTGCGCGACGAGACCAACCCCGACGACGTACACGGAATGCTGGCGGCGCAGGGCGTCCTGACCGCTCGCGGCGGCAAGACCTCCCATGCGGCCGTCGTCGCGCGCGGATTTGGAATTCCGTGCGTCGCGGGCGCCGAGTCCATCAAGGTGAATGCCGAAGCGAAGACCGCTACGGTCGGCGCGACGGTCATCCGCGAGGGTGACACGATCACGATGGACGGCTCCACGGGGAACGTCTATCTGGGCGCGCTCAAACTGATCGACCCCGAAGTGAGCGGCGCGTTCAGCGAGCTGATGGTCTGGACGGACGAGTTCCGGACGCTGAACATCCGAACCAATGCCGACAATCCTCGCGACGCGAAGCAGGCGCTTGAGCTGGGCGCGGAGGGCATCGGGCTTTGCCGCACGGAGCATATGTTCTTCGAGCAGGACCGTCTGCCGATCGTCCAGGAGATGATCCTGGCTAAAGACGAAGCGACACGGCAGGACGCGCTGGATCGCCTTCTTCCCATCCAGCAGAAGGACTTCGAGGGCATCTTCGAGGTTATGGCGGGCAAGCCGGTCACCGTTCGGCTGATCGATCCGCCGCTGCACGAGTTCCTGCCGTCGCACGATGAACTGCTGGCGGAAGTCACGGAACTGCGGGTTCGGGGCAACGATCCGGCAACACTGGCCAAGAGACAGGAGCTGCTTCAAGCGGTCGAGGGAATGCGCGAAGCCAATCCGATGATGGGCCTTCGCGGGTGCCGCCTCTCCATCGTCTTCCCGGGCATCGTCCGCATGCAGACCCGCGCCATTCTCCAGGCTGCCGCCGAAGTGAAGAAGCGCGGCATCGAGGTCCATCCCGAGATCATGATCCCGCTGGTCGGGCACGTTAATGAACTGAAGTCGGTTCAGGACGATCTGGAGGCGGAAGCCAAGAAGGTGGTCGCGGAAGCGGGCGTCGACATTCCCTACATGTTCGGCACCATGATCGAGATCCCGCGAGCGTGCCTTATTGCGGATAAGCTGGCGGAGTACGCGCAGTTCTTCTCCTTCGGGACCAACGACCTGACGCAGATGACGTTCGGCTACAGCCGCGACGACTCCGGCAAGTTCCTGCTGCCCTACCTGGAGCAGAAGATCCTGCCGATCGACCCATTCGAGTCGATCGATCAGGAGGGGGTCGGCAAGCTGATGCAGATGGCCGTCGAAAGCGCTAAGCGGGTCCGTAAGGATATCAAGCTGGGTATCTGCGGCGAGCACGGCGGCGAAGCGGAGAGCGTCAAGTTCTGCCATAAGATTGGCCTGAACTACGTCTCCTGCTCCCCGTTCCGCGTGCCCATCGCCCGCCTAGCCGCCGCGCAGGCCGCCATCGGCGACAACAAAGAGCGGGATAAGTAACCCTTCGGTATCCTGTTGCAGCCGCAAGTAAACGGAGAGAGTCCCGGAAGGGATCCTCTCCGTTTTGCTGTCAAAATCAGGGAGCTGGGGCGAAGCGGGAACCATTAAGTAACGCCAGTCGGCAGTCGCGGTGAATTCCTCAATTGCCGACTGCCGACTGCCTGGTTGTCGCCCTGTTTGCCTGCAAAGGAACTTGCGGCGTTCTCGTGGAACTGTCCGGAAACAATTGGGAGGGAAACGATGCTTTTTCGACGATGGATGGCCGCGCTGCTTATTTTTCTGCTCTTTTCAGGGCGTGCCGGGGCTCAAGAGCCTGGCCACATAAAGGATGTCGTGTACGCGCACAAGCTGGGCGTGGCGCTTACGATGGATGTATTCAAGCCGACGAAACCGAACGGGATCGGCGTCCTTTGGATGGTGAGCGGCGGCTGGGTATCCAATCACGAAGGCATCAATGCGGGGCTTGCTAAGATTTTCACCGATCGCGGTCAGACGGTGTTTGAAGTGGTTCACGGCAGCCAGCCGAGGTTCTTCCTCCCGGAGATCATTCAGGATATCCATCGTTCGGTGCGGTTCATACGGACGCATGCGAGCGAGTATGGCGTCGATCCGGATCGACTGGGCATCTCCGGCGGCAGCGCAGGCGGCCATCTTTCCCTGACCATGGGCTCTTACGGCGGGCCGGGCGACTCAAACGCGAAGGATCCGGTCGAGCGCGCATCGAGCGCGGTGCAGGCGGTCGCCTGCTTCTACCCGCCGACTGATTTCCTGAACTACGGCAAGCCGGGAGTAATCAGTCTGGACGATCCAACGCTGATTGGGTACCGCCACGTCTTTGGCGTGCCGCTGCTGGAGACGCAGGAGGCCAAGGCGGCCGCGCTCCGGCCCCTATCACCGATCTACGGTATCTCCAAGAGGACTCCGCCGACCCTGATAGTTCACGGCGAGGCCGACACGCTGGTCCCAATCCAGCAGTCCGAACGATACCTCGATAAGCTGAAGGAGCAGGGCGTCGAGACGAAACTGGAGCGTCGGCCGGGCAAGGGCCACGGCTGGCCCGGCCAGGAAAAGGACATCGTGCTCCTCGCGGACTGGTTCGACGCGCACCTTGGAAAGAAGTAAGCGCTCAGGTTTGCGCGGGACGCGATCGGTGGCTGGGAGTCATTGCGCCAAACGAATCGTCGAAGGAATCGCCATAATCCGAAGGCAGCGCGGGCGCGGGCGCAAATCCGCGCCGCAGCTCGCTCGCGGAGACGCTGTTGGTGATTATCGCGATGCTTGCCGCCCCCAACGCCGTTCCGAGCGGCCCGCCTTTGCGCTTGCCGTAAAGCGCCAGCAGACCGGCGCCCGCGGTTACCAGCAGCCGGGTGGTCGGCGACCAGTTGGCAGGCGCCCATTTGGATGCCGAAGCGTGCGCGCCGAACCTCGGCTTGCCGGGCGTGAGTATCGATGTCGCATCGTGGAGAACTCCCTGCGCTCGGTTTGCAAGGTCGCGCGTTTTCGATTCAACGGTGTCGCCCGCCTCGTTCCAGGTGTGCACGGCTTTGTCGCGTATCCGCGCGCGCCGTTTGCGCCCTTGCGAGGGATCGAACAGATACATAAATGCAGCGCCGATCGCCGCGCCCTTCACAAATGTCATGAATTGCATGAACGTTGCCCTTTCCGAATGATTACCTAATGGACGTGCCGTGTTCGGCCTGGGTTCCGGTAATCGGCTGCCTCACGGTTCATTATCCTGCCTTTAGCACTGCTCCAACCTGGCCGGGTCGATAATCGACCCGGCAAACGGGCATGCGCACCCATGGGGTACCCGGCGTCCTCCGGACGCAAATACGAATTACGTTCCCGTATTGCTGGGACTGGTACTTAGCGGGGCTGGGGTGTTGGTTGGGGGCACCTAAGAAAATTTT
>JAYTEU010000313.1:0-2628 GCA_043734985.1 Chthonomonadaceae bacterium | reverse complement strand
CTCCAGCGCGTTCAGTCGGTCGAGGGCATCGAGGCTGTGCCGCCGCGTCTCGCGGTTCATTCCTGCGGGGTCGTTCAGATAGAGGATCGGCTCACCGGTGGAGCGGCACTGGACGCCCTGATAGACCGAGGGGAGGAAGCCGCTGCTCCAGAGGCTCTTGCCGCCGGTTGGGTCCGTGCCTCCGGAGATCAGCACGACGAAGCCCGGCAGATTTTGGTTCGCCGACCCTAGGCCATAGGTCAGCCAGGAGCCCATCGAGGCGTTCCCCGCGATCGCGTTCCCAGTGTAGAGGAAAAGCTCTGCGGGCGCATGGTTGAACTGGTCGGTATTCATCGAGCGAACGATCGTGATGTCGTCGACGATGCCCGCCGTGTAAGGCAGCACTTCGCTGACCATCGCGCCGCTCTGCCCGTACTGCTTGAACTTGTAGGGTGTGCCCAGCATCTTCGGCACGCCTTTGATGAAGGCAAACCGCTCGCCTTTCATCAGGGAGTCCGGGCACGGCTGCATGTTCAGCTTAACGAGTTCGGGCTTGTAGTCGAACATATCCAGTGTGGGCGGCGCGCCGGACATATGGAGGTAGATGATGTTCTTGGCCCTGGCGGGGAGCATTGGCAGGCGCGCCGCAAGCGGGTCGTGGGCGTCCGAACGCCCTTGCGCCGAGGCGTACTCGCCGCTAAGCGCGCCGAGTGCCAGCGCCCCGAGACCCATTCCCGTCCTGCCGAAAAATGTTCTGCGCGTGACTGCCCGTGCCTGTTCGAGTTTGAAGTCCATTGGGAAAATCCTATCTCATCGCACTGTCAGCACGCCGTCCATATTCAGGAGCACGTTCGAGATCACGGTCCACGCCGCCATCTCCGCAGGGTCCAGACCCGGTGGCAGTGCGCCAAGCGGTACCGTCGCGAGCTTCGTCGCCGATGCGACATCGGATTTGTAGCGGGTCGTCTCCTGGCTGTAGAGATCGAGAAGAGGCGCTATCTGGTCCTTGCCCGCAGGGCTTGCCTGTACGAGCTCAAGCGCGAAGCGAATGCGCGACTCGGTCGTGGCTCCGCCCTCCTTGACAATCCTGCGGCCGAGCGCCTGTGCCATCTCAAGGTATGCCGGATCGTTCATGGTCACCAGCGCCTGGAGCGGCGTATTGGTTGGGAAGCGGCGCAGCGTACATATCTCACGGCTGGGCGCGTCGAAGGTCGCCATGCTGGGGTTCGGGGACGTACGACGCCAGAACGTATAGATTCCCCTGCGGTACCGGTCTTCGCCCGTGCTGGTCGGGTAGGTGCGCTGTCCGTTGAAGGCGGCCTGCCAGAGTCCGTCAGGCTGAGGCGGATAGACGGACGGCCCACCCAACTTCTCGGTGAGTAAACCGCTCAGCGCAAGCGCCTGGTCCCGGACACCCTCTGCGTCCAGCCTTCGACGCGGATAGCGCCATAGCAGGCGGTCGCGCGTGTCTTTCGAAAGCCCGATCTGCGTGACCCGCGCCGACTGCCGATAGGTGGCGGAGGAGACGATCTGTTTGATTATCGCCTTGACGTCCCAGCCTCGCTCCATGAAGTCAACGGCCAGCCAGTCGAGCAGCTCGGAATGCGACGGGAGCGCGCCTTGCTGGCCGAAGTCTTCTTCCGTTTCGACAAGGCCCGTCCCGAACAACTGCGCCCAGAGCCGGTTCACTTCCACGCGCGCAGTAAGGGGATTGTCGCGGCTCACGATCCATTGGGCAACGCCGAGACGGTTCATGGGTGCATTCGCAGGGGGCTTCGGGAACGCGGCCGGAAGACCCGGATCGACTGCATCGGCCTTCAGGAGGAAGTTGCCGAGGATCAATATGTGCGACTGCCGCAGTTTGTCCTTCGGCAGCTCCTTTGTTATAGGCAGGGGGACCGGCTTGATTGCTTCGAGCGCCTTCTTCTTCGCTTCGATCTCAACCTTCAGTTCCGCAGTCTGAGGCTGGTTCGCTTCCAGCGCGGCAATCTGCTGTTTCAGTTCCACTATGCGCTGCTGCTGAAGCTCCGGCAGGAGCGGCATGGTGGGGCGCTCGTCCGGCTGATCGTTGTCTTCAGTCTGGTTGAAGAAGGCTACGAACTGGTAGAACTCCTTGTTGGTGATGGGATCGAACTTGTGCGAGTGGCACTGCGCGCAGCCCATGGTGAGACCCATAAACGCCTGCGCGGTAGTGATCGCTCGATCCTTTACCGCAGCCGTGCGGAACTCCTCGCGGTCGGTGCCGCCCTCGGTGTTCGTCATTGTGTTGCGGTGGAAGGCGGTGGCGATAAGCTGTTCCGAGGTGGGGTTCGGCAGCAGGTCGCCCGCGACCTGCTCCGTGACGAAGCGGTCGTAGGGCAGGTTGCGGTTCAGCGCATTGATCAGCCAATCGCGGTAGGGCCAAAGATTCGGCCGTAGGGGGTCCGACCCATAGCCGGCGGAGTCGGCGTAGCGCGCGATATCGAGCCACTTCCTAGCCCATTTTTCGCCGAAGTGGGGCGAGGCGAGCAGTCGGTCGACGACCTTTGCATAGGCAAATGGCGTACGATCGGCGACGAATTCGCTCACCTCGGCGGGCGTGGGCGGCAGTCCGATGAGGTCCAGCGAGAGGCGGCGAATGAGCGTGTATCGGTCCGTTTCCGGTGATGG
>JAYTEU010000312.1:0-9196 GCA_043734985.1 Chthonomonadaceae bacterium | reverse complement strand
TGCGCCTGGGCATATGCCCCGGGTATCCCAAGCGTTGCGAAAAGCAGACCGGTTAGAATGCGCTTCATTTTTGATCCCCTTGATGGTTTTAGTTTGCCGACGAGGAGGCAATACGGCGTTCGTGCGCTACAATCCTCTGCCGGCCCATTCCGCCTCGGCCCGGGTTCCACCCCGACTGCCGATTGCCAACTGCCTATTGCCTGCCTATTCGCTTTCAGCGAGGTTCCAGCGGGCATGGCGAAGGTCGGTCGAACGGCGCAAGGTGATGCCGGATACCTCCGGCGGGCAGCAGAAGCGAATATGGTGCGAGGAGGCGACCCCGCGCGAAATATAGACTCGATTTCGTTTGCCGCGTACCAGACCGGCGCGGAACTTGTTTCCGTACCGGCTGGGTACGACAATTGCGCGTCCAAATGGAAGGCAAATCTGCCCGCCGTGAGTATGCCCGGAAAGCTGGATATCAACCTGGATGTTAGCGGGCATCTGATCCGCCATATCCGGGTTATGCGAGAGCAGCACGCGCGAAACATGCGGAGGGACGCCCAGAAATGTTCGCTCCGGTGCAACCAGCCCGTGCGCAAGGTCGCCGATGCCGCCGATTACGAGCATCTCTCCGCCACGTGCCAGACAAATCGAGGTGTTCTCGATCAGGCGGATGGGAGTATGCACGGCGAACTCTCGGCGGAGCTGCTGCATATCAAACCTGTGGTCGTTGTTTCCGAGCACGCCGACTAAGCCATCCGTCGCGCACGCGGAATCGAACAGTCCGGCGAGAATGGGTATCTCAGCCGGTTCATTGAAACCAAGATCGCAAACATCTCCCAACACGGCAATTAGGTCGGGCTGAAAACCGTTCGCGACGGCGAGGCCCCTATGGATGAACTCTCGGGTCGTCCAGCGGGGATAGTGCAGGTCGGAGACGATCGCGATCCGGTATCCGTCGAAGGCGACGGGAAGATTCCAGATTGGAATGTCGATTCGTTCAAGGCAAATGCGCCGTGGCTCGATAAATCGGGAATCGACTGCCAGTCCGACCAAGCAGGCTGCAATTCCAACTGCCGTCAAAAGAACCGCGCCTGTTCGCGTACCGGTCTCTGGGGGCGCCTCACCCTCAATACGCTGCAAATGCCTCTCCCCGCCCCGCAAAATTCAAAAGCCGGCTGGCCGCACACAGGTACACCATGATAACACAATCCAGCGTGCGAGAGTGTGGGATCGACCCCGTTCCCGGAATTTTGGCTGATACTTTGTACGAAATGCCATGGAGCGCAATTGGAATTGTTTGCAGATGCAAAAACGTATGGATCAATGGAATAATGGTAGTGTCGCGTGCCGGGAGCAATGTCGCTCGCGGATTTGCGGATCGCCGCGCGACCGCCGCAACTACAAACTGGTTCGAGGAGGAATCAATGAGTATGTCACCGCCGCTTCCCGGGCTTCAGCGCGCTAGGCGCCCTGAGCTTCCCTCAGCCCCGGAGCGTCACGACCTTCCGCTGGAAAGCAGTAACCCGTACCACACGGCAGTGCAGCAGCTCGATCTCGCCGCTCACCATCTGGAATTGGATCCGGGCATGCATGAGATACTCAAGTATCCCCAGCGGGAGCTGACCGTACATTTTCCCGTGAAGATGGAGGATTCGACGACTCACGTATTCACCGGCTACCGTGTCCACCATAACGTGGCGCGGGGTCCCGCGAAGGGTGGTATTCGCTATAGTCCGCTTACGGACCTGGACGAAGTGCGCGCGCTCGCGATGTGGATGACGTGGAAATGCGCGATCGTCGATATCCCCTTTGGAGGAGCCAAGGGCGGCGTGATCTGCGATCCCAAGATGCTGACGCCCTGCGAGCTGGAGCGCTTGACCCGCCGGTACGCCTCCGAGATCAGTATGATGATCGGCCCTAACACCGATATACCCGCGCCGGACATGGGCACTAACCCCCAGGTGATGGCGTGGATCATGGATACGTACTCGATGACGGCGGGGCATACGGTTCCAGCCATCGTCACGGGCAAGCCAGTCGCGATAGGAGGGTCCGAAGGACGCAACGACGCGACGGGGCGCGGAATCGTCGTGATTGCCCGCGAGGCGTTGAAAGAGGTGGGCAAGGATATGAAGGGCCTGCGCGTCGCGGTGCAGGGATTTGGAAACGTTGGCGGCGTCGCTGCGCGTATTTTCCATGAGATGGGCGCCCGGGTCGTTGCCGTAAGCGATGCACTAGGCGGATTGTACAACCCTAGAGGGCTGGATATTGTCGGTCTGCGAGACTGCGCCAATCGTGACGGCACGCTCACCACGCACGACGGTGGAGAGCGGATCGGGACCAAGGAGCTTTTGGAACTGAACGTGGATGTTCTGGTGCCTGCCGCTACGGAAAACCAGATCACCGCTGAGAACGCCGCGCGCATCCAGGCGCCGATAATAATTGAAGGCGCAAACGGTCCGACTACCCCGGCAGCGGACCGCATTCTTCAGGAGCGCGGCGTCTACCTAGTTCCGGATGTTCTTGCGAACGCGGGCGGCGTGGTAGTCTCGTACTTTGAGTGGGTGCAGGACCTTCAGTTCTTCTTCTGGCGCGAGGACGAGGTCAACGCCAAGATGGAAAGCATCCTGGTCCGAGCGTACGATTCCGTCAAGGCAATGGCCAAGCGGCATAATGTGGATATGCGCCTTGCCGCGCACTTGATCGGCGTCAAGCGCGTGGCCGACGCCACTCAAATCCGGGGCATCTATCCCTAGAAACGCCTGCCTCAATCAGACCGCGGTCAGTATTGGTGAGTTGGGAGCTTTGTGAATGCTGAACGCGACACAGCGGGCGATCGTGATTGTCGGAGTGATTGTGGCGGGATTGATGGCTCTTTTCCCGCCCTATTTTGACATGGGGGGCCTTTTCGGCGGCGTGCAGTTCGCCTTCGTTCTGTGGCCTCCCGAGCCCAACTATGCGATCGACCTGCGGCCTACGGTTGCCTTGGAGACACTCGTCCTTCAAGAGAGCGCTATGGTCTGCTTCACTCTTGCCGCCGTGATCGCCACTGGGAAGCGCGGAAGTCGTGCACCCTATTGGGCGGTCAATGTGGGGGCGTTCGTCGCTATGGTCTTTGCCGGAACCTTCATGGCCTATTCGGCAGCCATACCCGGTCGCGGATGGACCGCCGCTCCTTTTCTATTGTGCCTCATCCCCATCCAGTTTCCGGGCGGGTACTTTCTCTTCTGGCTGCGTCTTGCCGCACTGGCGCTTATTACCCTACTCTCCGCATATGCCGCCTCCCACCGCTCCGCGAGTTTGGCTTGGAACAGCCTGGTCATGGCCGTTTCCGCGACGGCCTTCGGCCTAATTTGCCTGGCTGCGGCAAAAGCGGCGCTGCGATAGTCTGGGGCTTCGCTGCCCGTCCAGCGGATAGGGTAGACTCTTCCCGCGGGAACTGGGCGATCTGCGGCACATTCGATTGTCCGTGCGTCTTTGTCTCCGGTGACGCCGCAACCTGCAAGGAGGTCAAGGCGCTGCTGGGTGAAGAGGTGGTGGCGGCCCCGGTCAAGGTCGGTCTGACACGCTTCTCCGCCAAGCACCTTGCGTCAAGTGAAGCCTGCAAGATGATCGAAGCGCGGGTATACGACTCGCTGACAAAACGCAATTGGCCGAAACCTCTCAAGTTCCCGCCGCCCGTTCGCTTTGAAGTTGAGCTGGCCTCCCCCGAGCGCGTCAACGAATTCACTGGAAAGCCGGGAGTCGAGGTGCTGGACCCGCGCCGTGTCGTGGCAACAGGCGATACCTTCTGGGAGGCTTGGGATCGTTTCTGGCCGCGATGATTACTCTGAGCTGAGGCGATGAGGGATCAGGGGCAATACCGCTTAAATAGGAGCGCAGGGTTGATGGTGTTGGTGCGCGGGATTAAAATCCCGGTCTAGGTTTACGAAGTCCGCCTGCGCGGACTGAACGCTTAACTGGTTCTTATTCAAAATGGCATGGGGATTAAGAGAGGAGGGCGATTGGAAGCCAGGGACCGAATTATTGTGGCGCTGGATGTAAACAGCGAGGACCGTGCGATTGCGCTTGTCTGTGAGCTGCGCGGGCATGTGGGTGTGTTTAAGGTAGGGCTGGAGCTCATTACCGCGGCCGGGGTGGGAGTCATTGCCAAGCTTAAGGCGGCGGGCGCCGAGCGCATTTTTTACGACGCGAAGCTGCACGATATTCCGAACACAGTTTCCGGGGCCATGCGCGGAGTGGTCGGCCTTGGTGCATGGTGCGTGACCGTTCACGCTGCCGGAGGTCTGGCTATGCTGAAGACGGCCGTGCAGACCGCACTCGAAGAGGCTAAGTCGAGAGGATTGGCGCGCCCGAAGGTGCTGGCGGTGACCGTGCTGACAAGTATCGGTGAACCTACCCTGCGCGATGAGTTGAAGGTGACGCTGCGGATGGAGGAGTATGTGGCGAGCCTCGCCAAAATGGCGCACGAGGCTGGGTGCGATGGCGTCATTGCATCGCCCCTGGAGATCGCAACGGTCCGGGCGGCGGTGACTGCGCCGGACTTTCTCGTCGTGACGCCTGGTGTGCGGCCGACCGGCGCGGCAGCCGGAGACCAGGCCCGAGTGATGACTCCAGGCGCCGCAGTGAAATGTGGGGCGGACTACCTTGTCATCGGCCGGCCCATCGTCGCCGCAACCGATCCCGTTGAGGCCGCCATTCAAATCGCGAACGAGATTGCCGGGATATGAGTTCGTGGCTCCTGCCGTCTCGCGAGGATGCCGGGCGGTTCGGCGAAGCGCTGGGTCGGCGGCTTGTGCCGGGCAGCACGGTGGCCCTGATCGGCGACCTTGGCGCGGGCAAGACTACTCTTACTCAGGCCATTGCGCGCGGGCTGGGACTCAATTCGTACGTCTCCAGCCCGACATTCGGCCTTATCCACGAGTATCCCGGCCCTATCCCGATGTTCCACTTCGACCCGTATCGCCTCCGAAGTTCGATAGACCTCCAGGACCTCGGATTTTACGAATTCTTCGAGCGTGGGGGAGTCGTCGTCGTGGAGTGGGCCGATAGGTTCAAAGAGCTGCTGCCGCTCGATCGACTAACGCTCCGGATCGAGATCGTCGAGGAGACGCTCTCCGACGACCTGGAAGAGGATGCAGCCAGAATCGTTAAGGCGGAGGCTGCGGGCGCGCAATACGTTAACCTTTTGGCCGACCTGGAGGCAGATTCGGCGATCCGAGATCTGCGTTCGATTAGAGAGTAATCTGACGGAGTGAAATGCCTCCACCAAACCTGATTCTATCAATGGACACATCCGGCGACGTATGCAGCGTCGCCGTATTTCGGAGCGGCCGATTTCACGCAGAACTTGCCTTCCGGCACGAGATGCACCTATCGGAGCGCCTGATCGCGCATGTCGAACTCCTTCTAAAAGAGGTGTCGGCCGTGCTGCGCGATGTCGATTGCTACGTGGTCGGAATCGGTCCCGGCTCGTTCACCGGAACGCGTATCGGCGTAATGACCATGAAGACATTCGCGTTCGTCGAGCAGAGGCCGATCGTGGCCGTGAACAGCCTGGAGGCGATGGCGGCGGAGTATTGCGGTCTGCCGGACGTTATTGTCACCCCCGTGCTGCCCTGCCGCGCAGGTATGGTCTACGCGTGCCCCTATATCGTCGCGGCCGAATTCCCGGTGCCACGCTCGGAGCCAGCCGCGTTTACCTTCGCGGAGCTGGGCGAGGCCGTGAAGAGCGCCAGTGAGGGGACGGTCCTATTCTGCGGCCCGGCCGCGCGGCGCTATGAGACTGAGCTTCGAGCAAATCTCGGAGATCGGGCGGGATCGGCGGCGTTCGGAGCGGTCGACTTCCCACGCGCCGCAGCGCTTGGCCGACTAGCCGTTCTGAGGCTGGAGGCCGGGGCAGAACAGATATCCCCGCTGGAAGTAGTACCCCTCTATATCTCGCCGCCGCCGATCACGCTTCCAAAGCAGCCAATTCCGACTTAGGCGCAATGCCAGAAAACAGGGGCCGGCCGGGTCGATAAACGACCCGGCACAGAGGCCTGCGGCCGGACGTGCTCCGCACGCAGATGCTAATCCCGGTACCCCTATTGCTGGGAGCGGTACTTAGGGACCGATCACACATGCCAAGTAACTATTATTATGAACGAGGTTAGGATTGCGATTTCTCGTCCGGAGGACGATCGGCCGATGGACCCAGGGGCGGGTCGTTTTGGGACCTGTCCAGTTCGTCGGCTTCGATCTCGAAGGACCAGAGATCGCGGGCAAGCATCGTATTGTGAAAGATCGCCTGCGCTTCCGCCAAAAGGTCCGTCAGGCGGCTGCCTCCCTCGCCTTCGTAGCGGGCGCTGACGTGCGTCAGGATGAGGGTTCGGACGCCTGCCTGCTTTGCGACCTGAGCGGCCATCACGGACGTGGAGTGCGATGCGCGCTCAGCCAGCGGGGTGTCCTCGGCCAAATAGGTTGCCTCGTGAACCAGCACATCCGCCCCTTCCGCCAGTTCCACCAGGCTGCGGGTATAGGTCGTATCGCCCGAAAAGACGAACCTGCGCCCGCGCCGAGTGGGTCCGGTTAGCGAACCTCCCTCGATCACGCGCCCATCCTCCAACGTCACCGTCTGGCCGCTCTTCAGCTTGCCGTAGACCGGGCCAGGCGGAATTCCCAGCGCCGCTGCTTTGTCCACGTCGAATTGCCCTGCCTTATCGCGCTCGATCACTGCGTAGGCGAACGCAGGAATCCGATGCTGGACCGGCGCGCAGAATACCTGCGACTGCGCATCCTCGCACACCAGCCCCGGCGAAACAGTCACGACCTCCCAGGGATATCCGGGCCGCGTTTGCGTGAGCTCGAACGTTCTGCGCAGGTACTCCTGGAGGCCAGGCGGGCCGTAGAGCGTGACCGGCGTCAGGCTGCCTGCCGAAAGCGAGCGCGACGCAAGCAGGCCGGGCAGGCCGAAAACGTGATCGCCGTGCATGTGCGAGATGAAGATGCGCTCGATCTGGCTTAAGCGCATGGGGGATCGCATGATCTGGTGCTGCGTGCCTTCACCGCAGTCGAAAAGCCACGCGCCCGACTGCTGGGATCGCTGCAGGGCAAGGGCGCTGACGTTTCTATAGCGGCTGGGCGCGCCGGAACCGGTGCCGAGAAAGGATATTTTCATGGGTTGGGCTAGATCGGTATCATCGTCGAGATCGTCTTGCTCGGGTGAAGGTGAGCGATGCGGCGGTCAATTGAGGGCTGGAGGGTGGGTCGTAGAGGGCGGCTAGCGATTGGGCTTGCTGGTTCCGGACAGAGTTTGGATTGACGGGCGGTGTGGCGAAAGACGAGCGTTTGGCGGTAGTTCTACCGTGGGCGTAACCGAGCCGATAACTCGACCAGAGCAGACCCGCGGCCAGAATAAAGCCGGACATTCCCGTCGCGAACCGCATCCATCGGGTGCGCGCGTGGACTCGCTTAGGAGCGAATATTTCGGCTTCGGCGGTTGCGGGCGGGAGCGCATCCATAATGGATGCGATCGAATGCCTGAATTGAGATGAAGACGGGAGCGGCGTACTATCACGCCACTCCCGTTCTATCTTTTCATCCATGGATTCCATCGCATCGAGCAGGCCGGCGCAGCCGGGGCACGAATTGAGATGGTCGGTAACCAATTGCGCCTGGTCCGTATCGAGCTCGTCGTCCAGATAAGCGGAGAGATTGACGGAGACCAGGCGGCAGGATTCGGGTTCGCCGCCTTCTCCGCGGGGACCGCCCGCCGGGGTGGGCGGGACAGTAGCGAAGAGGGACGGCATCCCCTGTGGCGTGAACAGGGGGCTGCCGCCCTGCGCGTCTTCCGCCACGAAGGACGGTTTACGGGTTAACATGATAGGGCCTCTTCTAATGCCTCTCGCAGCCGCGCCCGGCCGCGATGCAGCCACGAGCGCACGCTGTTGACGGGTACTCCCATCAGATCGGCGATCTCTTCGTAGGACAGTCCCTCGATCAGCCGCAAGCCAAGGGCCGCGCGCTGGGAGGGAGGAAGCTGTTCGAGCGCTCGCCTAACGCGTGCGCGCTCTTCCTTGCGCAGCAGTCGCTCCTCCGGGTCGGTCTCGACCGCCGAGGGAAGCGTCTCCGCCAGCAGATCGAGCGAGCAGGAGCGGGACGATACCTTCGCCGCGGCGCTCTGGGTTCGGTTCAGGCAGTGGTTCACAGTGAGCCGCCGGAGCCATGCGCCGTATGCACCACGCCCGGCAAATTGGGCGAGGTTCTGGTGCACGCGAACGAATACTTCCTGCGTTGCGTCTTCGGCGTCTTCCGGATTGCGCAGAATGCTGCGGCACAGGCGGAAAACGGCGGTGTAGTGCCGTTCCACCAGTACCCGGAAAGCGCTGCGATCGCCCGTGAGTGTGCGGGCGACCAGCTTTTCGTCGGTTGGGTTCAGGAGATTCATCTTCGTTCGCCTGCCTTGAGGACGGTAACAGGTCATTATGCCACAATGGCGCCTTCAAAAACCGCCTCCTCCAACCCTGACAGGGAACACTTCAGGAAAGTTGCGGGGGTGCCGAAAAAAGATTTGTGATTTGTTTGTGGGCGAGGCTTGCGCTACCAAACACGCTGAATGCCATATTGATCAAGGATCGCATCGATACTGACAACTCATGTTACGCAGACGGACAACCACAACAAGGCATTTTCGCTAAGGAATACAAGAAAACAGGAATCAAATTCCGCACAGGCATCCATATCTCGTACCTGCTGCAATCCTGTGAAACGCCTTTTGCATCGACTTCCTGGTTTCATGCCTTCCTTAGCAGAAATGTCCTTGCAAAAGAGGGCCATAGATAATGATCATGCTATTTAACCGCCGGAATAGCTCGACTGCGTAAGCTGAGCTGACAATTAAAATTGATTCGCTCAGACCTTGCGCGACAATCAAGCGATCGAACGGATCAGAAGGCTCAATACATATACTCTTTGAAATCCGCCAGCGGAGCATTGAAATCCGGAGCCATGTAGACGAGGGTTCCTTTACCGCTTCCGAATATCGCCCTAGGTTTTTCAACCGGCTCGGCGCCGATTATAGGCACGAGTTGCGTGATGGGCTGATTCCCCGCGTAAGGTTGACAAAGTAATCGCGATTCTTCTGATTTGCGTTGGCATTTGCGCCGTTGCCGTTCTAGGAGCTCGTTGGTGGACGATCGTCTGGTTTCCGCTGGCGGTGGCGGAGTGGTTC
>JAYTEU010000311.1:0-3661 GCA_043734985.1 Chthonomonadaceae bacterium | reverse complement strand
AAACTAACCCCCCTGCGCTTTCCACGGTACGCACTCCCAGCCTTTAATCGCACCAGGCTGGAATTGAAACCAGAGTCGACATTGGGCCAATCGCGCCATGAACATGCCCTTTAATCGCACCAGGCTGGAATTAAACCGTTCAGTACGAGCGTCGAGGCACCTGTGGAACTACATCCTGAAATCTAATTAGTTCTTGAAGTTATTGCCCAAAACCCCCACTTAAACCCGAAAAATAAAAGAATACCTATCAAATCGCCTCCGTGCTGTGCCTGAGAAACGCATCCGTCAACGGCCAGGAAGGATCGAAAACGCGTCCGGTTTCAGCATCTCCGGCCGCATGCCGTAGATGCCGTTCCAGGGGCCGACGATCGCCATCCGCCCCGGCTCATCCGCCGTGTTGGTCGTGTAGACGAAGAGCAGCGGGTTCGACTGGAGGACCGCGTAACTGCCGCCATACTGGAGCGGGTGCGTTGCGAACGCGTAACGCCCGCGCAGGCTGCCGGATCGAACCTGATGGCGGCCTGGCCGATCCGCGTCGCCGCTGAACGCCAGCGAGAGGAATTGGCCCTGCAGATCGGCCGATAGCTCGCCGTAAGCCAGGCCCTTCTCCGTCCAGACGTCCCTGCGCTGCGAGTCGGAGAGCCTGCCCAGGAAGCGCCAGTGCGGCCTCAACTGCGCGATCCGCCCCATCTGCCACTCCTCCAGGCCGTAGACCGCAATCGCCGACTGCGACATCCAGGCGGAATCGAGCTGCGCATCTGGAAGCTGGCCCACTTCGCACAGGTCCTCCGGGCTCATCACGCCCTGACGCTTTCGCAGCGCCTTCCAGCGCTCCAGCAGGCGGTTCGGGATCTCCTGCGGCCGGTCGTAGTAGTAGGCGCTCGTTCGGAACTGAAGCCAGGACTCCTTCTTCGCGCCCGTCTTCGTCCAGCGCATCCGCATCGCGTCGCCAAGCTGATTGAGCGCCGCGAAGAGGGTCGTTCCCTTCACCGTCACCGCGCCGGGGTCCTGAAGGTGCGAGAAGTAGTCTCCAAGAACGTCGACGCCGGTCTCATCGAAGAGGTTCTGCAGCACATCCGCCGTGGTCAGCTTGTCACCGGCGCGTTCGTAGATAGAATCCGTGTCCGGATAGGGCGTCCTATCCAGCCTGCACGTAGAGGCCGGCTTCATCGTCAGGGTGCGCTGAAGCTCCGGGTCGGCGGCGAGCCTGCTATTCGATTTGGCGTTCTCAACATTAAAAGCAGGGCTCTTGGCAACCGCCAGGCTCGGAACCAGGCCCGTCTGCTGGTCCGACAGGTCGCCCTTCAACACGAACTCGCCCGGTGTGCCGCGGTCCAGGCGCAGCGAGGCGACCAGCTTCGTCGGGTGGTCGGGAATATACGACGTGTCGCCGCCGCGCTCCTGGACCGCTTTGCGCTCGCGGGCGTAGCTCTCATCGAAGCTGTGCCAGACGTCCTTGATCGCATTGGGAGGGAGCCCCGCCGTATCGCGGCCCATCAGGTCGATGCTCAGCGTCTGTCCGGCGCGCAGGGCGTCGGTATCGGCCCGGGAGAGCGCGAAGAACTGGTTGATCGGAACGACGCCGCCCATCTGAAGCTGGAACAGGTCGCTGAAGTTATCCTTCGTCTTCTCGATCGCGTTGATCTGTTCGAGCGACATTCCCCGGTACTTCCGGAACCGCTCCATCTGCCGATCGACTGCAAGCAGCATCTCCTCCTGGTCCTTGTCACGGAGCCCCTCCTCCAGAAGCTGTGAGCGCAGTGTCTGCGTCAGCTCATACTCGTAGGCGCCCTCTTCCCCTTTCCGAACCCACGCAAACCCGAAGTGCCGCGCGATCAGTCGCATAATGCCCCGAAGAGCGCGCGGATGGCAGAAGATCGTCACCTTGTCATCCGCTATTCGGCGGTTCGCGGTAAAGCGGATGCCGGTCTCGTCGGTCAATCTCAGGCAGAGATCGGCAAACGACACCGCCTTTTGGCGCAGGGAAACCTCCCGCACCAGCCGGGCATCCACGATCGCCGCCTCCTTGTCGTGCGCGGCGATTGCTGCCTTGACGGCAGCAGGTCCCTGCCCCGCGATCGGCGGCAGCAGCATCGTGACGAAATCGTCCCCGCCCTTAACCCTCTGTTCCAGCTCCTTCTCAAACCGACGGATGGCGTCGGGCGGCCGATTTGTCCACGGCGTCAGGCTCGTCTCCGGATCGGGGTTGAGGTACGCCAGTTCGCTCTCTCCCGGCCGCGCTGCCTGAAGCCCCGGCACGATCGCCTTCGCCGATCCTTTCAACGGAACAAACCCGGCGTCGTGGGACAGAGAGCCCGATTGGACCGGTACGGAAACATGAGATCCGGCCGCCGACCGGCCCGGCGCGGCAGTTTTAGCCACCGTGGCGGACTGGCTCGGCTCGACGCCGACACGCTGCAGCCCGGGCTTCTTCGACGGTCTTCCTCTTGCTCCACTCGAAGCCGCCCAACCTTCGCCCACCAGATCCGCAAGCCCCTTGATCTCCGCGATGGACGTTTCACCGTCGCCGAGCCGAAGCGCCACCGGCCGATCCGTCTTCGGCCCACTTTGCCGGCCCTTTGCAATGGTGAGGGGGTGAGGGGGTGAGGGGGTGTGGGGGTGGGTGCCCGGATGCAGGTCAAAAACCACTGAGGGGTTCTCCCTCGAAACAACTTGCCCCGAACCCGCCTTCACCGTCAGCGGCGAATTGGGCGAAACGCGCGGCGCGATCACCGTCCAGAGCGAAACAGCCGCCACGACCACCGCCGTCGCGATGCTGATGGCAACCAGTAGGCTGCGCCTTCGCGGCTGAGGCGCGGCGGCGGGCTGCGTGGGAAGCATTGCCCGAAGCTCGTTCCAGCCGGAGAGCGACGACGGCAGAGGGGTATCCCGCACCTCGTCCGTGAAGGATACGGCGACCGCCATGGAATGACGCGCCGCGGCGCAGTCCGGACACTCTGCAAGATGGCGCTCGATCCGGGCGTTTTCGGCGGAAGAGAGACGATGCGTCACATAGTCCGGAAGCGACTGCCGGACGGACCGGCACACGAAAACCTTGAACATAGTCTGCTCCTCGCCTACTCTTTCTCGTTCAGAAACGATGCGACCCGCTCGCGATACTGCTCCATGGCCCGCAGTACGCGCATCTTGGCGCTGCCTCGCGCGCAGCACAGGATATCGGCGATCTGCGTGTAGTCGAAGCCCTCCAGCAGATAGAGCGTGATCGCCTGCCGCTGCGGAAACGGCATTCCCTGAAGAACCTGCATAAAGGCCGCCAGCGTGTCCGACCGCTCGGCGATTCGAACGGGATCGATAAGATTCGCTTCGTCGGATAGGAAACGCGCGATGCCCTCGGACTCCAGGGGAATTTGGGGCCGACGTTGCCGCCGCCGCAGCAGGTCGTAGCAGAGGTTGGTACAGATCTTGAACAGCCAGGTACGAATGTTATAGTCGTTGCGAAACGTTCCGATCATCCGGTAGGCGCGGAGGAAGGTCTCCTGCTTCACATCGTCCGCATCCTCGCGCTGCCCGACCAGGGTGAAGGCGTGCCGAAAAATCGCGTGCTGGTGCCGCTCGTATATCCGGCCAAATGCCTCGACTTCGCCCGCACGGCACTGCGCAATAAGCTGCGCGTCCGTCTCGGCCATTCTCACCTCCGCCG
>JAYTEU010000310.1:0-4015 GCA_043734985.1 Chthonomonadaceae bacterium | reverse complement strand
CCTACGGAATGGGCAGGCACAAGGCCTGCCCCTACGGAATGGGCAGGCACAAGGCCTGCCCCTACGGATTGGGCAGGCACAAGGCCTGCCCCTTGGATTGGGCAGGCACAAGGCCTGCCCCTACGCATGGATCCTATCTAGCCTATTCTTCCCGCTCGCGAGAGGTAATTCAGGTGCGTTGGAAGAACTACCGCGTTAGTGGTTCTCACGGTAACGCACGCACGGGACGACGGGCGCGGCAGGCGCGCAAGGAGAGGGAAGAGGCAAAATGCGGAGGCGGTTTCGAATTCTCGCGGCGGGAGTCATCGCGGTGATCGGCGTGATACCTCGTTTCGGCGCGGCCCAGGAGCCGCCCGTCATACCCATCGGCCTGGATGCGTACCGGCAGTGGGAGCGCTGGCCCTACCTCCAAGTCGGGCAGCAGACCTTTATGCGCGGCGCCTACGACCGGCGCGGCGGCAACGAGGGTGCGGGCGCGAGCCACTTCCACTATCAGCTTCACGGGTGCACATGCCCAAGGGCGCAAGGGCCGGAGGTTGAAAACCCCCGGCAGGAAAAGCAAGCATTTGTAGGGTGGGGGCTCGTCCCCCGCCGCATGGCGACACCCGGCGCGCCGAGTGGTGTAGGGTGAGGGCTTGTCCCCTGCCGCACCCTGCTTCGGTGGGGAACTTAAGGGGTTTGAGGGAGTAACTTGTCACTAATAATCGAAGATCTCTATAAGACCTACCCCAATGGCGTAAAGGCGCTGAACGGCGTCTCCCTCAACATTCCGACCGGAATGTTCGGCCTGCTCGGTCCGAATGGCGCAGGCAAGTCGACGCTCATGCGGACCATCGCCACGCTCCAGGACCCCGATCGGGGCGCGATCAAGTTCCGCGATATCGATGTTCTGCGTGACAAGGATGCGATGCGCCGCGTCCTCGGCTATCTGCCGCAGGAGTTCGGCTTCTACCCGACGCTCTCGGCAGAGGAGACGCTAGACCACTTCGCCTGCCTGAAGGGCGTATCGAACGGACGCGACCGGCGCGAGACCGTGCAGGCGCTTCTCCAGCAGGTCAACCTGTACGAGGTGCGGCGCAAGCGGGTAGGTGGTTTCTCGGGAGGCATGCTTCAGCGCCTGGGTATCGCCGTCGCGCTCGTGGGCCGCCCACAAATCGTGATCGTAGATGAGCCGACTGCAGGGCTCGACCCAACCGAGCGGAATCGCTTCCTGAATCTGCTCGCAGGCATCAGCGAGGAGGTCACGGTCATCCTCTCTACGCACATCGTCGCGGACGTCCGCGAGCTATGCCGCCAGATGGCGATCATCGCGGACGGTCGGGTGATTGTTGAGGGCGAGCCGGAGGCGGTCATTGCGCGCGTCGCGGGCCGCATATGGCAGAAGGCGATCGACAAGCCCGAGCTGGACGCGATCGAGTGCCGGTACCAGGTGATCTCCCGGCGGCTGGTCGCGGGGCGTCCCGTCGTCACGATCTACAGCGAGACGGATCCGGGCGACGGGTTCCGGCAGATCGAAGCGGACCTGGAAGATGCCTACTTCTTCCATACCGGCACGCGAGGCAGGCAGGCCTAGATGTGGAACATCTTCACCTTCGAGCTGCGGTTCCGGCTTCGGCAGGCAACCCCATATCTATTCTTCGGAATACTCTTCCTGCTCGGCTTTCTTATCTACTCTACGGAGGCCGTACGCGTCGCGAGCGGCGACGCCATCAAAGCCAACGCGCCGATAACGATTGCAGCGATAGCGTCCATCCTCACTGTTTTCGGCGCGGTGATGGTCTCCGGCTTGATGGGCACGACCGTCTACCGGGACTTCGAGCGGCGCACCCACGAGCTCTTCTTCACCACTCCGCTCCGTAAGCGCGACTATCTGATCGGGCGGTTCGCGGGCTCGTACGTCGTGACGCTGGCGGTGTTCACCGGCTTGCTGCTGGGAATGGCAGCGGGCGCCGCGATGCCTTGGGTAGACCACTCGCGATTCCAGCCGTTCAATGCACGGGCGTACGGGTCGGCCTATCTTCTGCTCATCATTCCAAACCTGTTCCTGATCGGCGCGGTCTTCTTCATGGTCGGCGCGCTCACCCGCAAGCTTACCACGATCTACACCACGGGAGTGCTGCTGTTCGTGGGTTACGGTGTAGCATCCGGCTCGCTGCAGCAGCTTGAGAACCGCACCCTCGCCGCCATGCTCGACCCCTTCGGAGTGCGCGCCATCCGCGAGATGACCCGCTACTGGTCCGTCGCCGAACAGAACAACAGTGTGCTCTCGCTCACCGGGCCGCTGCTCTGGAACCGGGTGATGTGGGTCGCGATTGCGGTCGTTATCCTGGCGGTTGGGCACCAACTGTTTCGCTTCTCCGCGCAGCCGATGAGCTTCTCCACGCTGTTTCGGCGCGGGCGAGCCTCAGCGCCCACTTCGGCTGAGCCCGCGCCCGGCATCGCCGCCATTCCGACGCTCGCCTTCGCGCCCACGCTCGACTATCGTCCGGCGGCGGTCTTCGTTCGCCTCTCGCGCTTTTACTTCACTCAGATACTGCGCAGCGTCACGTTCCAGGTCATTCTGATCGCGGGTGTCGCGTTCCTGCTCATAACCGCGTGGAACGCCGACCAGATCCTCGAAACGCCGGTCTATCCCATCACCCGGATCATGGTCACGCAGATCGCGGAGATCTTTACGCTCTTCTATCTCATCCTGATCACCTTCTATGCCGGGGAGCTGACCTGGCGGGAGCGCACCCTGCGGCTCGACCAGGTCACCGACACGCTTCCCGTCTCCACCGCGCAGATGTGCCTCGGCAAGATCGCCGCCGTCCTACTGCTGATTGTGGCGCTGAATATTGCACTCTTCATTGCCGGTGTCGTCATGCAGGCGTTTAAGGGATACTTCCACTTCGAGCCAGGCATCTATATCGCCTATCTGTACGGCATCGTCTTCCCGCAGATGGCGGCTTTGACACTGCTGGCGTTCTTCGTTCATGCCCGCGTCAACAACAAGTTCCTGGGTCACACAGTAGTCATCGTCCTCTATATCCTGACGGGCTTCTTGTCGCAGATCGGGATAGAGCACGGCATGCTGCACCTGATGAGCTTCCCGGAAGTAGCCCTGTCGGACATGAACGGCTTCGGCCCGTTCCTGCGGCCATTTGCCGCTTACACGGTCTACTGGCTCGCGTTCGGAGCGATGCTTACGGCCTTCACGCTGAAGTATTGGACTCGCGGCACGGGAACCACGCCGCGCGGACGGAGCCGCAGCGCTACCCTCGAACCTGGCGCTCGCGCCGCTTTCGCCATCGCCGCGGCGCTGTTCGTTGTGAGCGGCGGCTACATCTTTTACAACACTACGGTGCTCAATCCGTTTCGCACGCGGGAGCGCAACCTTCGGGAGCAGGTCCGCTACGAAGAGGACTATAAGACCCGATACGCCAAACTGCCCCAGCCGCGCGTGACCGGGCTGAAGATCGACATGGACCTTTTCCCCGAGCATGGCCAGTACACCGTGCGAGGAGAGCTGCGACTGGAGAACAGGACGCGCAAGCCCGTAACAGAGCTGGTCGTCGATATTGACCGCGACCTGAACGTTCGGAGCCTGAAGCCGGATCGGAAGTTCAAGCCCAACTTGACCGATAGGCGCCTCGGCGTCTATACGCTCAAGTTCGAGACGCCGCTTCCCCCCGGCGGCCGAATGGGCCTCAGCTACGAGGCGGCTTACGATCGGCGGGGCTTCGCGAACGGGGCGCAGAACACGGCGATTGTTGAGAACGGCACTTCGCTCTCCAACTTCATACCGCACATCGGATACCAGCCGGATGGCGAGATATCCGATGCGCGCGAGCGCAGGCGACGGGGACTGCCGCCGCGCGCCAGAATGGCGCCACTCACCGATCTCGCCGCGCGCCAAAACACCTATCTGAATAACGATGCCGACTGGATCTCCTACGAAGCTACCGTCCATACCGCGCCCGATCAGATCGCGGTCACTCCCGGCTATCTCGTTCGCGAATGGGTCCAGGACGGG
>JAYTEU010000309.1:0-6115 GCA_043734985.1 Chthonomonadaceae bacterium | reverse complement strand
CCAGCGTTCCGATCGCTCCCAGCAAGCGGATTGCAAACGGATTCATAAGCTCCTCCTGTTCACGCACAACTATGTGGTTACGATTTGCTTACAGGTACGGTTCTAAACGCTCGGCGTGCCGGAGGTAGTCAAGCTCCCGGCCCAAGCGCCGACTTAGATTTCGTCAGTAGCAATCGATTATAACACTGCTTTCAGCGCCGTGCCAAGCAGCGTGTCGACGACGTGATCCTGCGAAGCGTTCCAATTGGAAACGGCGACAAACTGGATGCCGGATTGATGGCCGATAATCCCACCGCAGTGATTGGTCATGCCGCCGTGGCCGAGCCTGATCCGGCCATCCGCGTACTGTACCTGAAAACCCTTGCTGTAATACGGGGAGCAGGCCGCGTAGAATTTCGACTCCAGTAGGTAGTCAACCGGCGGCGGCGCGATCTCGCGCATCGCCCAGTCCGACAGCGCCGGTCGATCCGACTGAAGGTTCGCGATCACCTTACCAAGCCCCATCGCCGTGCAGGCGATCCGCCGGCGCTGTCGGAAGCTTCCGTTGCATACCCGAGGTAGGCCTCCCCGCACGCCCGTCCGTTCGCCAGGTCGGTGGGGACGAAGGAAACCTATCGTTCGCCGCTGGACTGGCAGTAGGTCGCTTCATTCACGCCGCGCGAACCGTTCGGGCGAAGTTGGTTGCGCGATACGTAGATATCATCCGGCTCAAATCCGAATTGCTGCATGGCGACGCGTGTCCGAAAATGGAATTGAGCGATCGCGCCCTCAGGCAGGTCCACGGGAATCCTGATTCTGTCGTCAAGATTTGTAGGTAACATAGTCAACCTGCATCTCAGTTATCCGGCGTATAACATGGACGGCGGCAAGAGCGGCGGCGAACAGCAGAACATCGGCGACGATATAGACCGACGTGGACATCTGCAATTCCGATACTGCACGCGCTGTGTTTGAGAGTCTACCAGCGACTACACCTACAAACCAGGCGGTGATATAGAGCGCCCACCAGGTCTGAACGGGCTGGGCAATTGGCAGACTACTCCAGTGCGACGGCGAGTTGCTGGCGTTCCAGATTTCCGTCATCGCCTGGTATGGCCTGTAAAAGCATAAGATTGGTACAAAGAAGCACCCCGCCGCCCATTCCGGCGTGAACTCCAGGCCGTCCGAGCCGAAGCCCCTTACGTTGCAATTGGCACGGTGCATCCACTTGCAGAAATGGACGACCGTAATGATGAACACGACTAGTCTGGACAATGCAAGCAGACCCAATATTAGTTCCAACGCTTGTGAAGAGGCATAAGTAGCTTCGGGAGAACTAAGCGATACGATCTCGGCGATCTCGACCAGTATCTCAGCGACGAGAAAGCCGGCAATCACTTTCAGGAGCACTATCAGAGTGCGAGTGAGGTTGCCGGGGTCCTTGGCAAATTGACGGCCTCCGCCGGACCGAGCGCTGTAAATGCTCTGTCCGGCAGATTGCGGGTACGGGTGTCGGTAGGCGTGCGGCGGCATTATTGCCGAATTGGCAGCCGAATGCCGGATCGGCGCCGGCGAGGCATTCGTCGGCTGAAATGGCTGCCGGATTCCCGCGGGAACACTGTAGGCTGTCGATTGCAGGGTAGGAGGAGTTGGCGCGACAAAGAGTTCGCTCAGTGGGCGCCAATCGGGCATGCCATCGATCCAGTACAGCGCCGACGTTGGCAGTTGGCCACGGCGCCAGAGTGACTGGACCTGTTCCTCCGTGTATTGCGATTGTGTCCTGTCCGGCAATCCGACATGAACGATACGCATGAGCGTCTCCTGTCAAGTCAAATTTTCTTGCTGTGTATTCGTACCCTTATTGCACCCTGTTCCCTCACATTCAGACTTCGCGCGTCCAGGGCCGCTGTAGAGCGAGGATCTGTAGCCCGACGGGGCACTGTTCGTCGTGTGCGCCGGGCAGATAGCCAAGGCTCATCAGAAATTCGCCGACGATCTCCCCACCCGTGAACTTGAAGGTCCGCTTGAAGAGTTTAACCCACTCCTCTTTGGTCAACGGATGGCTGTTGTCCAGCCAGGCGGCGAAGGATCCGAATTCGCCCTGGAGCGCGAGGATCACCTTCGCATTGTGGATAGCCGCCGCCACTTTCAATCGGTTGCGGATGATTCCTGGATCCGCCAGAAGTCGCGCGACCTCCGCTTCATCGTACCGGGCCACGCGTTCTACGTCGAAGTCGTCGTAAGCCGCTCGAAAACCTGCCCGCTTTTTGAGTATCGTCTCCCACGAAAGCCCCGCCTGGTTAATTTCCAGAATGAGTCGTTCGAATAGCACGGAGTCGTCATCAGCCGGGTATCCATATTCGGTATCGTGATAGCTGATGTGCGGTTCGCGCGCCGACTCGGAGCGGATGTAATCGCAGTAGGACATTGTGTTTGGTTTCCAGCCTGAATTTGAAAACAGGAAAAGGCCGCTATCGGACCGGCGATACAGTAGATTTGACAACTTTCCAACCAGGACGGTTCGACGATACTTCGATCGCTAAAACCACTTCCGTAGTTCGATCCTGTGCGAGTTCTCGCTATTTGGTGCTCGCTCCGGTGGAGGATCTGCGCTTGCGAATCCGCGATTTGTCAACGGGAATGGGCTTGAAGAGCGCGGACAACGACCGGGCGAAGGGCACTTCGATAACGCCGTGCAGCTTTACCGGCGTGCCCGCGCGGGTATTGAATATTCCCGCCACCAGCGGCCCGCCGAAAACCGCTCCGGTGTCCAGGCAGATCTTATTGCGCTGGATCAGAGGTCGTCTATTCTGCTGCGGCGTGTGGCCAAATACCACCAGGCGCCCGTCAAAACTGGCGATATTGGAAAGGAAGGGCTCGCGTATCCAGAGACGGGGATCGATGCCGGGGCGAAGACTCTCCCACTTCTGGCCCGGAGAAAGCAGCCCGGCATGTACGAAATGGTATCTGGATGTGAGGTGCTCCATCTGCGTGGATCGAAGGAACTCCCAATGGGAATCCGGGATAAGGCCGATCCAGCGATCCACCAGACTCGCCAGCTCAGCCACGGCGGCGGATGAAGGGGTGGAGGCTTCGTCGCCGGTAACGTCCAGCCAGGGGCGAATCCCGGGCGCGGAGTAGGAGAGAAGCGCCTCGCCGCCGCCGTGCCGGAGCCAGGACAGGGCGATTCGCGCGCGCTCGATCGGGTCGGTGTCGGCGGGCGAATCCTGAACATCGAGCATCAACTGTTCATGGTTGCCGCGCAAGAAAATCGTGCCGGGACGCTCTTCTCGCCACTCAAGTAGCATTTCGATTACGGCCCGCGAGTTTTCGCCGCGGTCGACATAGTCGCCCAAGAATATGACGGTGTCGTCGCTGCGAAGCGGCAGACTCGTCAGCTTTGCAAGCAGGGCCTTGAGCATCACATGCTGGCCGTGAATATCTCCGATAGCGTAGATCAAGTTGGTTGCGCAGAGCTCCTTCGGCCGCGGAATGTCTTTGGTTCGGCCGGTTCGATCGATGGGTAGTCAGATTGCTCGGGTACGCGCGGTGAACCCTTACGAACGCCCGTTCGGCTATCGCCGCGCGTCGCCGGTATCTATTCGTCAAATCTTGATTGTTTCCTGCTGAATTACGACGGTGCGTCACCGTGAAGTGCTGCGCGCGGCTCCATTCTGTTTTAAGAGCGCGATGACGTCCGCGCTTTTGGAAGAGACGGCGCTGTCCATAGCGGTCATGCCAAGCTGCGTTTTGAAATTCACGCCTGCCCCGTGATCCAGGAGCGCCTTGACGGCGATATCGTCAGGCGACTGTGCCTGTACGTTCGGTACTGTTTCGTCCGAACGGTCCAGATTCCTTCTGCGCGCGGTACTCTAACTCGAATTGCGGCAGGGAAACGCGTTCAGCGCAACGAACCATAAAATAGGCTTCGCGAGAGTATTTGAAGCCGGGTGGGGCCTCCGGGCGAACGAAGAAAGGAAAATAGCAATGACTGCTTTCAAAATATCGGACGAGCAGGCCGCGCAGTTCGAGGCGGACGGTTATCTCTTCGTGCCGAAATTGTTCGATGCCGAAGAGACGCAGATGCTCTATCGAATCGCTAAGAACGACCAGGCAATGCTGGACAAGGCCGCACAGGGGCATGGCCGCGATGCGCAGGGCAAGGTAACCTCAATTCTAATCCATAACGACCTGGAGGATGACATCTACAGCGCGGTCGCCAGGTCGCGCCGGGTAGTGGATACTATGGAGCGCCTGCTTGGAGGAGAGGTCTACCACTACCACAATAAGATGACCATGAAGGAGCCGTACAAAGGCGGCGCGTGGGAGTGGCACCAGGACTACGGGTATTGGTATAACAACGGCTGCATCTATCCGCATATGGGTAGCGTCATGATCGCGGTCGATGCGTGCACGCGTCAGAATGGCTGTCTCCAGGTTCTCAAGGGCTCGCACGAATGCGGACGGATAGAGCACGGTGTAGTCGCCACTCAGACCGGCGCCGATATGGAGCGGGTTGAGCAGATCATGAAGCGCCTCGATCTCGTCTATTGCGAGATGGAGCCGGGCGACGGCCTGTTCTTCCACTGCAACACACTTCATCGCTCCGACGCGAACAACAGCCCGGACCCGCGCTGGACGTTCCTCTGCTGCTATAACGCCGCCCGCAACGACCCGTATAAGAAACACGGTCATCCTAGCTACACGTACCTGGAAAAGCTGGATGACGACCAGATCAAGGCGGTAGGCTTGCGCGATATGTGCGTTGCAGTTTAGAGTCGCGGGGAGCCAAACCACCATGAGTTACACGATCCCATACCGCGTGCATTACAACTACCGGCCGGACCGCCACGTTACGGTCCAGGCGACGCCCGATCAAGTCCGGAGTCTGGTGGAGGATGGTTACCTGGTGATCGAGCGGCTCTTTTCGGGCGGCCTCCTCGATGCGCTCCGAACGGCGATCATGGATGTGGCGGAGCGCGAGGGGCATGTCGCGCGCTCCGGTCGTGACTGGGGCGGCGTCTTCCTGCGGCATCTGATGGAGAAGCACGAGGCGTTTCTTGACCTGTTCCGGCTGGAGCCCTGTGTCTCGCTTGCCCGCGCCGCACTGGGTCCCCAAGTACAGGTGCTGCCCTTGACGGGCCGGATCGCGTGGCCGGACGCACAGGGCCAGGCGACACCCTGGCATATCCACCAGCGCGTGGTGCCCTCGCCCCGGCCGGCATTCTTCTCCGCTCCGATCGTCATCGATGCACTAATCTATCTCGATGACCTGGATGAGGCGAGTGGGCCGGTCTGCATCGTGCCCGGTTCGCACCGGTGGGAAGATCGCGAGTTCCCCGGCGGCCCCCACGACGATATTCCCGGCCAAATAGCGCTGACGGTTCCGGCCGGCAGCGTAGTCATGATCCACGGCAACCTCTGGCACCGCGGACTGCCTACGACGCCCCGGGGCAGCCTGCGGCGATTGCTGATCCTTCCGTATAGCCACGCCTGGACGCAGCTTCCCACATTTGGAGAGCGGCCTCAAAATGGCCTAATGCGGCCGATGTTCGCCGATCCCGATCCCGAGGCTCGTGAGATGCTGGGTATTCCTGACGGCATCTATTAAGGGGTTACGTCCTATGCACCGATGGATAAGTGCCGTCGCCGCCGCGATCTTCATGGGGCTGCTGTATCCCGTAGGGTGCGCGGCTGACGGTCCCGTTAACCCGGATTTCGAGCAGGGCAGGATCGGCGAAGCGCCTCCCGGCTGGATCGTGCCGACCGAAGGTTTTAAGGCGTCGGTTTCCGGCGACATGGCGAAGCAGGGACGCCTGTGCGCCGAGCTGACGCGCACTGCGGCCGCGAAGGCCGCCGCGACCGGCAATCTGATGCAGACCTTCCTGGGCACGGCCTTTCGCGGCAAGCGCGTTCGGTATCGCGCCGCCGTCCTGCTTCCGCAGTCGCCCACGGGAGCGCGCGCCCAGCTCTGGCTGCGAGTGAACCGGAAGGGCGGCAAGCCGGGCTTCTTCGAGAATATGAACGACCGGCCGATGCTCGGCGGTCTCGGCGAGGGCTGGCAGTTCTACGAGATCGTGGGCGATATCGATCCGGACGCGGAAACTATCAGCCTCGGCGTGCTCCTGCTTGGAGG
>JAYTEU010000308.1:0-3201 GCA_043734985.1 Chthonomonadaceae bacterium | reverse complement strand
GCCCAGACGGTATAGGCGATCGCCATGGCCGTTATCAATAGAAGGGCCGCCGCAAGTATAAAACTGCGCTTCCCTGAAACCTGCCAAAAGCCGCGATTTGCCTGCCGCAGCGGCGCGTGCAGGGAATCCGAGGCGATCGCAGATTGGAGCGTCAGGCGCGAGAACGCGGCCGTACCGCCGCTTTGCGGCTCCGGCCCGCGAAGAGCCTGGTAGAGGACATCGACCAGCACGGAATCGGCGACCGGGCAGCTTTCGCCCGCTTTCGACGCGGGCGGCGCTTCCTCGATCCGGGGCCGCTTCATTTTGCGCGCCTGGATAAGATCCCAGAGCTGCTCCTGGTTGGGTTCACTGCGCGGCATGGTTTGCCGTTTGCTCCGATTCTCGATGTGACTCGAAGTAGCCCTGATCGACGATGATGGCCTTCAGCTTCTGGATCGCTCGATGCAGATGCGATGTGACCGCGCTGACAGAGGGTTTCGCAAGTATCTCGCCGATGTCGCGACGCGATAGATCCCGCTCGAACGCCAGGTGGATTATCTCACGATCCGCAGCGGGAAGGCGGTCCAGCGCATTGCGAAGCATGGTGCATCGCTCGGCGGTCAGAAGAAGATCGAGCGGCAGCGCCACTCCATCGGGGATCGCTTCGATCTCCTCCGTGTGCTCGTCCAGCGACCGGAAGAGCGCTCCTCCATAACGCGCTCGCTCCGTAAGCATCAGGCGGCGGCAGATCAGAAACAGATAGCCGGCATACGATATCTCTCCCAGCCGGAAGCTGTCCACCGTGCGGTATGCGCGCAGGAAGGTTTCCGAGGCGATATCGCGCGCGGCCTCCGGATTTTGCATCCGGCGCCGTGCATAGCCCTCCACGCGGCTGTAGTAGCGATCGAAAAGCGCTAAGAACGCCTCCCGGTCACCACCCTGCACGCGCCTCAGTATCTCGTCGTCGGTTTGGGTCATGCTTGCTCGAAATGGAAGTTGGCTCTCCTATGCCTACTATATACCCCACAAGTCCGTCTGTGTCACTTTGGAGGAATTACTAATATTCTGAGCGTACAACCAATTGGCTACTCGGCAACCATCCACGGGGCGCATGCGTACTCTTAGTGATCTGTAACGCCCCGATCCCATCCCAGACCTGAAGGAGTGACATCAATGGAGACGCAATACAAGTATGTGCTTATCGGAGGCATGGCAGCAGTGTTCGCCGCTCAGAACATTCGCGAGCTCGATAAGGACGGAAATATTATCTTGATAGGTGATGAGCCGCACCCGCCGTACGACCGCCCGCCGCTGTCGAAGCAGATGCTGGCGAAAGACGACTACTCTCCCGACGATGCTTACAGCAAATTCGATGACTTCTATCCGAAGAACCAGGTCGAGCTCCGCCGCGCGGTCCGCGTGACAGAAATCGACAGGGAGGCCAGATCGGTAGTCACGGACGACGGCCACAAGTACACCTACGAGAAGCTCCTGCTCGCTACCGGCGCGCGCGCCCGAAAGCTGGACGTCCCCGGCGTGGACAGGACCGGCGTTTTCATTATTCGCACGATAGAGGACTCCGTTTCGGTCCGACAGGCGCTTCAGGCGAGCCGCAGGGTGGTCATCGTCGGATCGGGCTACCTCGGAATGGAAGTCGCCGCCGACGCAATTACACGCGGGCTGGACGTGACGGTGATCGAGCCGAAGAGCCATCCATGGCAGAAATTCGCGAGCGAGCAGCTTGGGAAGTTCATTCAAGGATACTACGAATCGAAAGGCGCTCAGTTCGTCCTGGGAGCAGAGGCTGCCGCTTTTGAAGGAAACGGCGCAAACGGCCCCGTCCACAAGGTGCGCCTGACGGATGGCCGCGAGATTCCGGCGGACATGGTAGTCGTTGCGGTGGGCGCGGAGCTGAATACGGAGCTTGCGCAGGCGGCCGGCCTCGATGTCGATCCGAAAGACGGCGTCAAGACCGACGAGTTCCTGCGTACTTCGGACCCCAACGTCTGGGCCGCAGGCGACATCGCCTGCTTCCAGGACCTTACCAGCGGCAAGCAGAGGCATATCGAGCACCATCTCAACGCCAAATGGCAGGGGCAGGCGGTCGGGAAGATCATGGCGGGCGATACGTCGCCGTACGACAAGGTGCCCTACTTCTTCTCCGATTTCCTGGAACTTCACATGATACTTCGAGGCGATTCGGGGGGCGGCAAACAGTCGATCGTAGCCGGTGACCTGGCTGCGGGCGAGTTCACCGAGCTCTATAGGAACGACGAGGGCCAGCTCGTGATGGGCGTCTCCATCAGCCACGACGAGCCGAAGCTCGACCCGATATCCGACACGCTGGAGCGGCTGATCCGCGCAAAGGTGAACATCGCGGGACGAGAAGCGGAGATTGGCGCGCCTGGATTTGAGCTCGACTCGCTTGGGTGACTTGGTGAAAGTCCCGGGAGTACCGAAAGCGAGCAATTTTAGGCGTCCTGCCTGTAATGAAGTCGATCGCCGAGCAATCTGGAGGCGGCGCGGACCTGCTCGACATCAATTCCTGTCGCGATGCCGCGATCTTCAAGGAGGCCCAGGAGGTCTTCGGTGGCGAGGTTGCCCGGCGCTCCCGGCGCGAATGGACAGCCTCCGAGACCGCCCGCCGAGGAATCGAAGATGGAGATACCAGCGTCCAGGGCGGTTCGTACATTCATTAGCGCCATGCCGCCGGTGTCGTGGAAATGGTAGGCAAATCGTTCGAGCGGCAGGATCGGCAGCAGCGCTTCCGTCAGTGCGGTGACGTCTGCCGGGAGTGCGCTGCCGATGGTATCCGCGACCGATATCTCGTCCACGCCAATGTCCAGCAGCCGCGCAACGACCGGGACGACCGCGCCCGGCGCGATAGGCCCGGCGAACGGGCAGGCAAACGCCGTTGAAACATAAGCGCGCACCCACATCTCGGCCGCGCTTGCCCGCGCCGCCAGTCCGGCAAACACCGTGAGCGATTGCTCGATGGTTTTGCCGATGTTTCGCAGGGCGAACTGCTCGCTAGCAGCGGTAAAGAGCGTTATGCCCTCGACTCCGGCGGCCATTGCGCGATCGAGACCTCGCTCGTTCGCAACCAGCGCCGTGTACCGCACTCCCGGCCGCTTTTGCAGCCGGGCAAAGACCGCCTCGGCATCGGCCAACTGCGGCACGCGCTCGGGGTTTACAAAGGAAGAGACCTCGATGTCCGTCAGG
>JAYTEU010000307.1:0-2886 GCA_043734985.1 Chthonomonadaceae bacterium | reverse complement strand
CGATAGCCAAGGCCACGGCATTCGGCGCAGCCTTTGCCCCGCACCAGCGGCTCGCGCTTTACGATGGCGGGATCTATCCCGATCTCGCGCAGGACTTCGGGCTTCTCCTCATACGCCTCGCGGCAGTGCGGGCAGTTCATTCGCACGAGGCGCTGAGCAACCACGCCGATAAGCGAGCTGGCGACAAGGAAGGGTTCCGCGCCCATGTCAAGCAGTCGGCTCACGGCGCCGGCGGCGTCGTTGGTATGAAGCGTCGAGAAAACAAGGTGGCCGGTCAGCGCCGCCTGTACCGCGATCTCGACCGTTTCCTGGTCTCGAATCTCACCGACCATGATGATATCCGGGTCCTGGCGCACGATGCTTCGGAGTGCGCTTGCAAATGTAAGGCCGATCTGCGGCAACGCCTGCATCTGGTTTACGCCGTTGAGCTGGTACTCTACCGGGTCCTCGACGGTGATGATCTTCTTTTCGACGCTGTAGATTTCATTGAGCGCGGCGTAGAGCGTAGTCGTCTTTCCGGAACCGGTTGGCCCGGTAACCAGGACGATTCCGTGCGGCTCCTGGATAAGACGCCGGAACCTGCCGAACATCTCGCGCTCCATGCCCAGTTCGGTCATTCCGAGCATGGCGGTCCGTTTGTCCAGGATACGCATAACGCATCCCTCGCCGTAAACGGTCGGTATCGTCGAGATGCGAAGGTCGATCTGGCGGCCGCTGGATCGAATTCGCATGCGGCCGTCCTGCGGAAGCCTGCGCTCGGCGATGTTCATATCCGACAGTATCTTGATACGACTGACGATGGCGGCGTGAAACCGTTTTGGCGGCGAATTCACTTCGTGGAGAACGCCGTCCACGCGGTACCGGACGCGCAGCTCCTTGTCGAAGGGCTCGATGTGAATGTCCGAGGCTCGATCCTGGATGGCCTGGTTGATGATCAGGTTGACCATCTGAATGACCAGCTCTTCCTTGGCCATCTTCTGCAGGTCGGCGACGTCGAGGTTCTCTTCGTCGTCAATCGCCTTTTCGGCCTCCTTGACATCCTGGATCATCCGGGACATGTAGGCCTGTTCGCACAGCCGCTGGATTTCACCAGGCAGGGCCAGCATCGGAGCGATATCCAGGCCGGTCAGAAGGTGAAGATCGTCTATGCCGCTGATATCGAGCGGATCCGCCATCGCGACGACCAGCGTCTCATCGTTGCGCCGGAGCGGGATAAGGTGGTGCTGCATCGCGAACTGGCTCGGGATAAGGTTCAGGACATCGGGATCGGGCGACTCCTGGTTCAGATCCACGATTGGGCAGTCGAGCTGGGTCGAGAGCATTTTCAGAAGGTTTGGCTCACTTAGAAATCGAAGCTGGATCAATATCTCACCGAGACGCTTCGTGCCGTCTCCCCGTCTCTGTTCCGCAAGCGCGATTTCGAGCTGTTCGGGGGAGACCAGTCCTTCTTCCGTGAGGAGCGCTCCCAGTAAGGTGCGCCGCAGTTTAAGCAATGTTCTTCTCTCCGTCGGGGTCCTTCCTCGAGGGCGCAGCCCTGTTGAGGGAGGTTGATAACGCGGTACGCCGACGCTATCGGCGATTAACGAATGGTGCGTAAACAAAAAAATGCGGGATAAGCGGGGACGCGCGGGGCCGGAGTGGGCTTCGCTGCGCCGTTAGGCTCATCCTCGGTTCAAGCATATAGACGCCTGTAACGCCGTCCGGTTACGTTTGTTTTCGTTAGCGGCAGGGCCAATCTAACGTTGGCGCGAATAGTCGTATTCGTGTTGGGATTAGCTATCATAATAGTAACACAAAAAGTCGGACCATGTCGGTTAGTGGCTGCTCCGGATCGGACGCCATCAGGCGTTCGCGGACCGGCCGACGCTGCGCCGTGCCCAGAGCTCACAAGATTGAAAAAGGAGGTCGAGACACATAAGACGTTCGCGGACCGGCCGATGCTGCGCCGTGCCCAGAGCCTATCACAGTGACTACTCTCCCGTCCCGGTAGATTGTAGGAACCTTGTCGCCGGCGAATCGGTGGTATCGGAAGGGCAGGCACAAGGCCCGCCCCTACTCACGCATGCTTCCTTGAAGGACTACTTGATTTTGATTGAAACGCGAAGGGAACGCTGAAGATGCAGTTCGATCCGATTCAGGTTGAGGTGTGGCGGCATCTGCTGGCTGCCATCCCCGAGGAGATGGGAGCGACCCTAGAGCGGACCGCGTACTCCCCTAATATAAAGGAGAGACTGGACCACTCGTGCGCGCTGTTCGACCGGCGAGGAAGGATGCTGGCGCAGGCCGCGCACATTCCGGTGCATCTGGGAGCTATGCCTCTTATGCTTCAGGCGCTCCGTGGAACGGTAGAGTGGAAGCCCGGAACCATGTGGCTTACCAACGATCCAAGGGTCGGCGGCACGCACCTGCCGGACCTGACGCTTGCCGCGCCGGTATACGCCACGGACAAGGGCGGCGCGCTCCTAGGCTTCGTGGCAAGCCGCGCGCACCACGCCGACATCGGCGGCCTTTCTCCGGGCTCGCTGCCACTTTCGACGGAGCTTTTCCACGAAGGGCTTATCCTCCCTCCGGTCCGCCTTGTGGAGCACGGCAAAGTGCGGTCGGAAATATTGGACCTGGTCTGCGCGAATTCACGGACCCCGGCGGAGCGCAAAGGAGACCTCTCGGCACAGATTGCTGCGAACCAGACTGGAATACGTCGGTTTCAGGCGCTTGTAATGAAACATGGCTTACGAGAATTCACACTGCGTACCAACGAGAATATCGCCTACGCGGAGCTCGCCGTTAGTAAGGCCCTTTCGCTTCTGCCGCCCGGAGAGTATGCCGCCTCGGACGTCCTCGATGGGGACGGCGCGGGGAGCGTCGCAATACCGATTTATGTTACCG
>JAYTEU010000306.1:0-3383 GCA_043734985.1 Chthonomonadaceae bacterium | reverse complement strand
GCTGCCGCCGGTCTCGCCCGCCGCGCCTTGCCGGATTGGGGCAGGGCAGCGGCGCCGGCAAACAGTCCGGCGGGCATCAGCACGGCCAGGGCGAGGGCGGCGGAGGAACCGCGCTTTGCGAACTTAGGTTGAAATTGTAAATCGCGCATATTTTTTGAGATTGAAATGTGCCGGGTCTTGGCCGGATATAAGGCGACGGCCCATGCGATAATGTACGACGGAATGTACCCGGATTATTCACGTACAGATCAAATTACTGGCACTATGCCTCGAAAGTCGAGATCAAAATCGGCTTCATGAATAATCCGGGTGAATTCCTTCGCTCACCCGTAAGCGGGTACCCGGCCTGCAAACCCAGCGGGTACCCGGTGTCCTCCGGACACAATGCGCGATCGCCTGACGTTTGGCAATTACTGGAAATGCATCTTTTCCATGGAGCACATTGCATGCCAGTCGGCCGTTGATTCCGAATTTTTGCTCCTGCCGACTGCCTAATACCGATCGCCTGAATTTGATTCTACCACACCTATTTTGACAATGACGATCGAGATTAGTGTCGCCTAATTTGCGAGCGACAAGCCGGTTTTGTGTTATACTACGTCTACTTGTTTATCAATTATCACTCGGAGATTATGGCCGATGGCACGCGCACGTCCTGGATTGGCAAAAGCAGTTACGCAGATACTGGAGAGCCGCGGGGTGGACGGAAAACGGCTGTCGTTTCGCCAGGCCGAAAGGCTGACGGGACTCGCCCCGGCGACCATCAGCGAGCTGGCGAAGGGCAATGCCCGGACGCCGGAGACCGTGCGGCGGTTCGCGGTGGGCGTCAGCGAGGATGTGACGAAGCTGCTGCTGCTCGCCGGATTTGTCCCGGAAGACGACGTGGCTTTACCTGCCCAAGCAAGGGCCGCGCCGGCCTGGACCGACGAGGAGGCGACCACGGAACTCGGTCCGGAAGAGACGGAGTGGCTTGGCCGTATGGGGAAGGCGCTTGCCATGCTGCCGCCGGGCCGAGAGCGGGATCTCTGGAAAGAGAATTTGCGGCGCGACGCGGAGCTGATCGAGTCGTTTGTCGAACGAATCGGCGCGGACGTGAAGCGCAGTGGATAGCCCGGCCGAAAGCCCGAGGCGCGGCATAGACCTCGAGGTTGAGGAGTGCGCCCGCCAGATGTTTGTTGAACTGACCCAGGGCGAGCCGCGCGCGGAAGCCTGGTATCGGTGGTACCTGTGCGAACGGCACGGCGGCCCGCCGCTGCTCGATCCCGCCATGACGCCTCGCCAGATCGCCTATTGGGACGGAGCGGACATCGTCATCGCCACCCGCGCGCCCCTGGAAGAGATCCTAAACGCGCTGCCCGAGGAGCTTGCCCACCGGCTCAGCGGGGCAGACGCTCCCCGCTTCGAACCGATGAACTACACCCTCCGTCACGCCTCCCGCGTCGGGCGAGCCGAGTTTCAGGAGCGCGTGGGGCAGCGGGTGGCGGAGCTTTTTGGAGGGCAGTAGGCAATCGGCAGTCGGCAGTAGGGGATGTGCGAACGGGCCCGGTCAGGTCGACATGCAGTCGGTTGGGTTCAGGTCGACGGGTAAACCCTTCGCTATAGGCCGCTTCGCGGCGTGCGCCCTTCGGGCTCGGTCAGGTCGACATGCAGTCGGTTGGGTTCAGGTCGACGGGTAAACCCTTCGCTATAGGCCGCTTCGCGGCGTGCGCCCTTCGGGCTCGATGCAGGTTTCAGCGAAGGGTACACCCCTCGCTTCTGATTATGCCGATTTGAAGACGCGGACCCGGCATGACGCAATTCCCGATTGCCTACTGCCTACTGCCTACTGCCTACTCCCTACTCCCCTGCCCCCGTATACGCGACCAGAATGCTTACTCGGCGATTTGAGAAGTGGGTCGGCTCGTCGGGGCGGAGGAGTTTGCGGTCGGCGAAACCGCGCACCGCGAGAATCTGGCCCTGGCGGAGACCATGCTCCTCCATGGCCTTCCGCGCGCTGTTGGCACGGTCTGCGGAGAGCTCCCAGTTCGAGTAGCCGTTTGCGCCGTTCAGCGGGCGGCTGTCGGTATGGCCCTCAATAACGATCGGGTTATTCAGATCCTTCAACTGCTTGGCGATAAGCTGCAGCAGGTGGACAGTTCGGGGCTTCAGGTGCGCGCTGCCCGGGTCGAAGAAGAGCGCGGACGATTTTTCGAGAAGCTCGATCCGCAGTCCCTCGTTCGTAAGGCGGACCTGCACGCTGTCCCGCATATCCTTGAACTCCGGCGTCTTCTTCAGCTCCTGGAGGATTGCCTCCGCTTTGGCTTTGAACAACGCCTCGATCTTCGCGCTGTCGCTTGACTTAACTGGGTCCGGCTTGGCAATCATCGTATTGTCCGCAGCGCCCAGCGGCTTAACTCCGCCGGGCTTTTCGAACATGCTCGGGTTCTTGAAATAGGCGGCTATCGCCTGGCGCGTCGGCTTGCTCAGCCCCACGATCCACATAACGAGGAAGAACGCCATCATTGCGGTCACGAAGTCGGCATAGGCGACCTTCCATGCGCCGCCATGGTGCCCGGCCTCGCCCTTTTTCTTCCTGACTATTCGAATTACGGGCGCTTCGCCGCTAACACTCGCCATTGATACACTCCAAATTCTTGGTTGCTGCGTATAAGCGTTAGGCTGACCATTTGGGGGCAGACACGAGATCTGCCCCTACGCACGATACCAGCCCAACGGTTTTGCGCGCTAACAATTCTTGTGGCTTGTGGTTAAGCCGCTTTCGCCATGTCTCCGGACGCGGAGGGGTTCTTACAGCCAGATTCCATCTCCGAAAACGAGGGCCTTACGCCGGGATCGATGTTGCGCCGGGCGAACTCGACGGCGGTGATCGGCGCATCGCCTCGCGAAAAGGAGAGCAGCGCGTTCTTTATGCTGCCCAGGTAGCTCTCTTCGGCCTTGGCCTGGGTTTCGAGCGCCTTTGCCAGCGGGGCGAAGACGCCGTAGGCAAGGAGAATGCCGAGGAACGTTCCGACCAGCGCCGCGCCTACCTTGTGGCCGATCTCGCTCGCTTCGCCGCCGATCGCGCCCATGGTGATGACGACGCCCAGAACGGCCGCGACGATACCGAATGCGGGCATGGAGTCGCCAAGGGACGCGCAGATATGCGACGAGTGGTGCAGCTCATCGTGGCTCGCCTCGAGATCGATCTCCATCATCTCCGCCAGGTCGTAGTTCGTGACCGCGCCCGAAATGATGATCTTCATCGTGTCGGAGAGGAACGCCATCGCGTGATGGTTCGACGTAAAGCCCGGGTACTTCTGGAAGAACGCGCTTTCGGAAGGCTTCTCAACATGCTGGTCCAGCGAGACAAGCCCCTCGCGCCGAGCCATCATGAAGATGTCATA
>JAYTEU010000305.1:0-5318 GCA_043734985.1 Chthonomonadaceae bacterium | reverse complement strand
GGCGGGCACAATGCGCTGATAACGGCGCTTCTCAAGGAGTCGGGCCGGTATCTGCTGCGCGTCCACGCGTTCGGCGACGGAGGCAGCGGCGCTTACCGTATCCAGCGCAAGCCGGACCCGGTTCGGCCCGTCAAAATCGGGGGCCGGGCGGAAGGAGTCGTCGGAACCGGCAGCAGTGATATCTGGTCGTTCGAGGGCAAAGCGGGCCAGACGGTCATACTCAGCGTCCGATCGCGCGACTTCGATACGCATGCCATCGTCTTCGGCCCCGACGCCATCGAGATCACCAACGACGACAACGGCCGGGACGATACCGACAGCCTGGTGTCCGTCCGTCTGCCGCTCACCGGTGTCTATACCATCTGGGTGTCGTCGCGCAATGGCGGAGGGAAGTACGTCGTGCGCCTGGTCGACGCCGACTGAGTTTGAGCGGTATACTTCTCTGCAGACCGCCGGCCGGTTGACTGAAAGGGCTGGCCGCGTGGAATGGAGACAACGATGACGATGATGACATTGAGCCGCACACTCGGCGCGGTACTGCTATTGGCGGCGCTCTATTCGGGAGGGGCGAAGGCCCAGGTTCCGGAGGATCTTGCGAACAGAAAGGAGTTTAAGGCGCTGCGGTCTTCCAGCGCGGACCCGACCGGCGGAAACGCCGACATGCGGCGGATGGCGCCCGGCGAAACCGTTACGGTCGCCGACATCAAGGGCACGGGACGCATCACCCATATCTGGTTTACCATTGCGGCGCCCTCGAAAGACCATCTTCGCGAGCTGGTGATCCGAATGGTCTGGGACGATGCCGCCAAACCGGCGGTCGAATGTCCCATCGGAGACTTCTTCGCCCAGGGGCACGGCGCCTACGTGGAGTTCGCGAGCGCTCCGGTGAGCGTGGGCGCCAGCATGGCGCTTAACTGCTACTGGCCGATGCCGTTCAAAAAGCACGCCGTCATTACGGTGACCAACGAGGGTAGCCAGCGGGTCGACGCGCTCTACTACAATCTCGACTACCGGCTGGACCGGCGCGCCGACCGGAACATGCGCTACTTCCACACGCAGTACCGCACCTTCTTCCCCGCTCCCGTCGGCAAGGACCTTACGATCTGCGAGACCAGCGGCTCCGGCCATTTCGTCGGCACGTTTCTCTCGGTGATGGCGAACTCGGACGGCTGGTGGGGCGAAGGGGACGATAACTTCTTCGTAGACGGAGAGGCGAAGCCCGGCATCAGCGGAACCGGCAGCGAGGACTACTTCTGCGGCGCGTGGGACTTCGGCCGCGCGTTCTGGACCCCCTATTTCGGCGTGCCCCTCTACGACAACGCGGCAAAGGGCGGCGAGAAGCGGGGCATCCTCAATACCTGTTACCGCTGGCACCTCCAGGACCCCATCCCGTTTTCAAAGTCGCTCCTGTTCACCATGGAGCACGGCCGCCAGGGCTTCGACAAAGACCGCAAGCCCTTCACGAACCACTACACCACGGTCGCCTATTACTATCTCGATCACGCCGAGGGAGATGGCCCACCAATCCCGGCATACAAAGATCGCGTTCCGGTGCTGATCCCTTTGCCCGAAGAGGAGAAGAAACCATAGCTCGTTTATGGTCGCCAATCGGCGCGGGTCAACTCGGTTCACCCAAGTACGTCTCTCGTTCGCTGACTCTTGCTCCATCGTCTGGTCCTTCCTGCGGTGGCTGAAGTAGGCGTACGTACTGGGTCGCGTCCTCTACCAGAAGTCGCTCGACGCGCTTCCGGTACCGATTGGAAAAGCTTGTCCGGCGTTCTGGTGTATGGCTGGGAACCGGGTACGCCCATCGGCATTTTCCCCGCACCCGCCTCTGCAGGGTCATTCAGTTCTTGGGCCGCACGGCACTGAAGTACCGGTCTAAGTTTACAAAACCCGCCTGCGCGGGTTGCAGATTGAGTCCACGAAGGTGAACTTCGCAGCCTTAGACCGGGATTTCCCCTAAAGGGTCCCCGAAAGTCTTCGGGGCAGGCCGGGGTCTCTCGGACAATCCCGTGCTCTTGGAGTTTCGAAAACTGAATGACCCTGCCCGCCTCTGCCTGGCCGCAGGACTTCCGGGTTGTTCCGGCGAAGCAACGTCATAGTTATTGGCGGTAATCTGGGAGACCATCCGCAGCAATGTTTCACCCCGCAGATACGATTGGCCCTTACACGCTCGTCCAAACAATCGGACGGGGCGCCTTTGGTGAGGTCTGGCTGGCAGAGAAACGTTCTGTTCTGCTCACTACTCAGGTCGCACTTAAAATGCCGCTGATCGCCGAGAACGATGTAGAGACGATGAAGCAGGAGGCGGCGCTGTGGCTCCAGGCGAGCGGCCACCCTAACATTGTGCCGGTGCTGGATGCCGACATATACGATGGTCAAGTAGTAATTGCGAGCGAGTTCATCGCGGGCGGCTCCCTTCACGACCAGATGGAGACGACTAGCGGCAAAGCGCCTTCAGTGGAAGAGGCCGTCACAGTCACAAACGGAATTCTCGGCGGGCTGGATTACCTGCACCGCGTTGGCCTGACCCATCGCGACCTGAAGCCGGAGAACGTGCTGCTCCAGGACGGCGTTCCCCGCCTGACTGACTTCGGGCTAGCGAGAGTGCTAAAGACGGCGGCGCAGACCGGCACTATCTCTGGCACGCCGCGCTACATGGCTCCCGAAACCTTCTCCGGCTCCTACTCTGTCGCGTCTGATCTATGGGCAGTCGGCGTAATCCTCCAGGAACTCCTTACAGGCAGCCATCCCTTCCCGACACAGGATATGATGGCGCTCATCGTCGCTATCCAGGGCCAGGAGCCTACGCCGCTCCCCGCCACGATCCCTGAACGGCTGCGCACTATCGTCACTCGTCTGCTGGCAAAGTCTCCGTCCGACCGGTACGGGTCTGCCTCCGGTGCCCGTGAAGCGCTACAAAACTCCCTTCAGCCCCTGCCTGCCTTGGCCGTGGTTCAGGAGGATGCGCCCCCTGTCCCACGGCATAACCTTCCGGTGCAGCCCACATCCTTCATCGGGCGGGAGAAACAGATCACCGAATTGAAAGGACTGCTGGAACACACCCATCTTCTGACACTCACCGGCTCGGGAGGCTGCGGCAAAACGCGTCTGTCCCTTCAGGTGGCAGAAGAGGTCTTGGAGCAGTACTCAGACGGCGTCTGGCTGGTGGAATTGGCTGCTTTGTCCGACCCTGGCCTGGTTGCTAATACGGTCGCAGATGTCCTGGGGGTAAAGGAGACGCCTGGAGAACCGGTTACGAAAACACTCGTTGCCGCCCTCAAGGGGAAGAGTTTGCTGTTATTTCTGGATAACTGCGAGCATGTGCTGGAAGCGGCGGCCCGTGTGGTTGACGCGGTGCTTCGAGGCTGTGCGCAGGTGAAGCTTCTAGTGAGCAGCCGGGAAGCCCTGGGCATCACCGGCGAAAGCGCCTACCGTGTGCCTTCCCTCTCCCTGCCGGACGTGAAGCAGCCGCAGACGCCGGAGACCCTGCCCCAGTACGATTCGGTGCGCCTATTCATCGAGCGGGCGATTGCAGCAAACGTGGACTTTAGGATTACCAACGCGAATGCGCCTGCTTTAGCTTCCGTATGTCATCGGCTGGACGGCATTCCGCTTGCGATCGAGCTTTCGGCGGCTCGGATGCGCTCGATGACGGTGGAGGAGTTGGGAAATCGACTGGACAACCGATTCCGCCTCCTGACAGGAGGCAGCCGCACGGCGCTCCCCCGTCAGCAGACGCTTCGGGCGCTGATCGACTGGAGCTATGACCTGCTGGAGGAGAGCCAGAAAGCGCTGCTACTGCGGCTGTCTGTGTTCGCGGGAGGCTGGACGCTGGAAGCGGCGGAGGCGGTATGTAGCGGCGACCTGGTGGAGGACTGGGAGGTCCTGGATCTGCTCACGGCCCTCTGCGACAAGAGCCTCATCGTGGTGGAGGCACAGGGAGGGACAACGCGCTATCGCCTGCTGGAGACGGTCCGGCAATACTCCAGAGACCGGCTTGTGGAGAGCGGCGAAGCAGAGGACGTGCGGGAGCGGCATCAGGCGTTCTTCCTGGCTCTTGCGGAGGAGGCGCGGCCGCACCTGACGGGTCCCGACCAGGCGCAGTGGCTCGACCGATTCGAATACGAGCACGAGAACCTGCGGGCGGCTCTGGAAGCGAGCCTGTCCGAAGCGGGAGCCTCTTCCGAGAGTCTTCGGCTCTGCGGCGCACTGTACCGGTTCTGGGAAATTCGCGGGCATCTTTCAGAGGGCAGGCAGTGGTGCGAGCGGGCGCTCGGGCGGGTACCCGCTCGCGGGTGGGGCGGTGAGCGAACGGGCGAGCGTGCGAAGACGCTCAACGGAGCTGGCTTACTGGCCTACCATCAGGGCGACTATGCCTCCGCGCGCGCCTTTCATCATGAGAGTCTGGCGATCGTCAGGGAGATAGGAGATCGGCGCGGCATTGCTGCTTCGCTCAACAACCTGGGCCTTATGGCCTTAGCCCAGGGCGACTACGCCTCCGCGCGCGCCTTCTATGAAGAGAGCCTGGCGATCTTCAGGGAGATAGGCGACCGGCGCGGCATCGCTAATACACTCAACAACCTGGGCAACGTTGTCTGCTCCCAGAGTGACTACGCGTCGACGCGCGCCTTCTGTGAAGAGAGCCTGGCTATCCGCAGGGAGATAGGAGATCGGCTCGGCATCGCTGCTTCGCTCGGCAACCTGGGCATCGTAGCCTATTCCCAGGGCGACTACGCCTCCGCGCGCGCCTTCTATGGGGAGAGCCTGACGATCTTCAGGGAGATTGGAGATCGGAGCGGTATTGCCGAATCGCTCATCAACCTGGGGAACGTTGCCTGTTCACAGGGCGACTATGTCGCCGCGCGCTCTTTCTATGAAGAGAGCCTGACTATCCGCAAGGAGACTGGAGATCGGCGCGGTATTGCCGAATCGCTCGAAGCCTTTGCCGGATTGGCAGCGAAACTCGGCGCTCCGAGGCAAGCCACCGTGCTGTGGGGAGCGGCAGAGGCGCTGCGAGAGGAGATCGGTTCGCCGCTTGAACAGGAGGAACAGGCGCGATACGATCAGGACGTGGCGGCAGCGCGACAGGCATTGGGCGACGATGCCTTTGCCATGGACTGGGCGGAGGGGCGAGCCATGTCGATGGAGCAGGCAATACAGTACGCGCTCTCGGACGTGGACTTCTGAAGGCAGTCGTCGCTTAACCGGCGTTCTACGTTCGAGTGGCGCAGGAAACGGGCATACCCGAACCCATGTAAGGATACTGGCTCCCGCTGGCACCTCCAGGACCCCATCCCGTTTTCAAAGTCGCT
>JAYTEU010000304.1:0-4893 GCA_043734985.1 Chthonomonadaceae bacterium | reverse complement strand
GTAAACGCTCGAGCCACGGGTGCGGTCAAACCGGGGATCACTCGGGCAGTAGGTCTTCCTCTTGCCCCCATTTGATGGCATTGCGCCAATCCGGCGAGGGAATGAGCCCTTCATGGGAGAGTCTCTGGACAAGGCCGGTCATGAAATCGACCACGTACTCCTCCGGCAGGGCCAGTTCACGCGCGATCTCGGCGGGCTGATAGTCTTCGACGGACAGCGCCAGTATGCGGCGCTGGTCTCCGCTCAGAGTCTCTTTGATACGGTCACCGGCCCGGCGATGAATGCGTTCCAGTTTTCTGTTCTTGATGCGAGCCTTGGTTCTCAATGGGCCTTCTCTACCGCCTAACCGTTGCGGATTGAATGGACAGGACAGTGCAAAAATCGTCTCTTCCACGCGGTACGTGAAAGAGACGATTTTTGATTTGCGTTATGGACCCAATCGCGAGACATCTATGGACATTTTCTGAATGCCTCGCGGTCCGAACGTTTTGGTCGGCCCGGATCCTTACGGACCCGGGACAGTGACGAGAGCCTTACTTGCCGGATTTGCCGCTGTCCGTGGTGTCAGCGGTACTTCCGGTGTTGAACAGGCTATCGGGCGGAAGAGACTGACCGTACGAATCCAGGCCGGTGCCCAGTCGTGCTTCGCTCTTCTTCTTCATATCCTCACCAGGATCGAAGTCGATCTTATCCGTGGTCGAGTGGTGTGCCAGTGCCCAGAGTATAAGCGCGGCAGCCGCACCACCACCGATAATGAACGAATTTGAGTCGTTGCTTGGATGCGGGCCCCTCAACACGTTAAGCGTTGCGGTAGCGGACTGCGATGCACCGTAGTTGTCCGTAAACAGGCCCCGGATCGACGCAACGTATTCGCCGTTAACATCGGACTGATATACACTGTTGTTAGTGCCCGTAAGGGAACCGACCTGACCGACCGACGTCGTGAACGAGAACACCGTCTTAGCGTTGGCGGTCACGTCCTCTTCGGCCGTAAACTGGCCGGTGCCCGTGCCGAACGTCGCCAGCAACTGGTAGGCCTGGGATTGACCGCCCGTGATGGTCGCGGACGCCGGTACGATGCGGATTCGGATGAGGTGATCGTAGCCGGGAGCGGCGGCAAGCGCCGCGGTCGGCAGAAGCACGCTCAGTCCCAGTGTAGCGAACGCGAATACAGGACGCGCCGCCGGCTGGGAGGAGAGCTCCAGGCTTGCGGAGCGCTCACGCTTCGCGTTGGGCTGCATGCAGGATGCCACGATGCCCATGAGTAGCCACATGAACACGGAGACCGTGCCCATCTGCCAGGAAGGACTTGCAATCGCGTCCACCAGGCAGCCGACGAGCGCGGCCATCGACCCCAGAAGCAGGGTCTTGCGAATGCCGTCGTCCATCTTCATCACGCGCTGAACACCAATGATCAGAAGGGTGACCGGGATACTCAAGAACAGAAGCAGGCCCGGGATTCCAATTTCGGCGGCCGTCTGGAGGTAGAGGTTGTGCGCCTGGTTGGAAAGAGAAGGCCGCATATGCATGACGCTCAGATCGTGTCCCACGCCCGTGTAGTTGTACGAGAGGCGAGGGAATGAGCCCAGACCCTTACCGGTCAGGGGGCTCTGCGCGATCATCTTCTCCGCGCCGGTCCAGGACTGCTGGCGGATGTTCCACGATTTGTCGTTCTTGGCCGCAGTCAGGGTCGAGGCGCGTCCCACGAGGGACGACGTTTGCGGCCACATGAACATGAAGAAACCAAGCGCGACAGCCAGCAGAACGACGGGAACCACGAACTCCGACACCTTCATGTGAACGTGAGATCGGTGCTTTTTCGCCATCTGCACCAGCGAAACCACCACCAGAAGGGTCAGCGCAACGGCGGCGCCGATCCACGCGCTTCGAGTGTTAGAGATCAACAAACCCGCGGACGCGAGCACGGTGGCACAGCGAGCGAACAGCTGTCGGCCGGGGCTCTTCTCGCTCACCGCAACGGCTGCGGCGACCGGCAGAAGGGCCATAAGGCAGGAGCCGTACAACTGGTGGTCCCCAAAGAGACCGGTCGCGAACGTGGTTGCCGAGCCGTCGAATTGGACGAATCCCGCAAGCGCGATCGCGCAGCTAAGAAACAGCACGACATCGACGAGAACCGACAACTGGTCGGAGCGTCGAATGTGATGGGCGATGGCGAAGTAGATGACTACGCCGCTTCCCAGCCGCAGGAACTCCTGGACTCCGACTTTCCAGTCCGGGGTCATTAGGATGGAGGCTCCGGCAACCGCCAGAAAGAGCAGGACGGGCAGGTTAGTAGCGGATTTAACAAACTCCACTACTTTGCCGAGTCCGCCGCGCCAGTCCGCGCGAAGTACCAGCATCGCCAGAAGGACGATCGCGCATCCCTCCAGAAGGGCCGCGCCGAGCGCGGGATTGTGGGCGCTCACCGGCGCGAAGGCCAGTGGCACAAGGACTGCCAACGCAAGGATGAACATAACCATCCGATTGCGAAGGACAGGGGCCAGCCAATTGCTGGTAGCGTTCATGGGCTCAATTCCTTTCAGCCGTATCCTGTTCGCGGCGCCTGTCGCGTCCGCGGCGGGATTAGGGCTTCAATATTGCGCGTGCAGTGCCTGTCGCATCTGCACGGCGCAATGGTTTACGGAAATTCCCCGGTCAGGCCGAGAAACGAGCGCAGCGGTTATCCGGGTCGAACCGGGTCCGCAAGTGACGCACGAGACGTCACGGTACACCACGCATCAGAAGATACGTTCCGAACACTCAAATTATACTCGCAACCGACCCTAAAAAATGAGTAGGATTTTGTTTAATTTTGGAGATTACGCGAAAAAAATCCGTTCGGGCCCCGCAAAACAACCGGCGGAACTGAAACCCGCATGATTTACGGCAATGAAAGGGGCCCGACCGCCCAATTCGGCGGCCCGTTCGGCGACGGACGGTCCTCATAGACCACCTACAAAACGGCCGGGACTGAAGGTTTTGAGAGGGTCGAGCGAATGCTTTAGCGACTGGTTCATCAGTAGATCCTGACGCTTCTCGCCCCACACCGCGATATTCTGAAGGCGAGCGACTTTGGGATCGATGCGGGTCCAGAGCAGGTGCGAAATCTGAGGCGCGGCCGATCGCAGCGATAGGGTCTGCGCCGGGTCCGCGCTAGGGGTGGCAACATTGATGGTCCCAACGGCGCATTGAGCGGTAATCCGAAGGTCGGGCAGGAGCTCGAGCGCCTGGACCACTCCGGCAACCTCCGTCGGAAGGCAGGCAATACGCGCCGCGAGGCGAATATCACGATGAAGCCGCGCCTGGACGTCTCTCAGGTAGGAAGTCTCCATGTCGCTCAGCGCCGTCCGCGTGTACCTGAGGCCCAGTTCGCGGCCCATCCGGTCGAGTTCCTGCGCCTGCCACTCCACGCGCGCCTTTATCCCCTGGAGGCCCACTACCAAGGTTGCGCGGCCCTGCGGCTCGTTGGTGGCAAGCACATAGGTGGGCGCAATCTGGGAATGATAGAGTTCCAGACCGATCGCCGCTGCCGTGCTGACGCTCGGAGTATCCCACGCAAGTACTACCTCGCTCTCGTTGACCGGACGAACTTTGAACGTCAATTCGGTGAGCGCACCCAGCGTACCCCAGGCGCCGGTGAACAGTTTGCACACATCGTAGCCCGCGACGTTCTTGACGACTTTGCCCCCGCCTTTTATGTCGACGCCGCCCGTCATCACCGCCCTGAGCCCGATCAGCAGGTCGCGCGGCGTGCCATAGGCCGGTCGCGAGAAACCTGCCGTGTTCGAGGAGACCAGTCCGCCCAGGGTGGTCCTGTCCGCAAGCGGGGAGTCGAGCGGCAAGAATTGACGGCGCTCCGCGAGTGTGAGCTGGAGAGATTCCAGAGTTACGCCCGGCTCGCAGGTGACCGTTAGATCGTCCGGCTGGTAGTCGAGTATCTGGTTGAGCCGGGCGCTCTGCAGTACAACGTAGGGCCGATCCTCCGCCGGGCCATACCCCGTCATAAGGCGCGATCCGCTCCCGCACGGCAGAATCGCCGCCCCGCACTCCTCGCACTCCCGCACGATCGCGGCGACTTCGGACGCGCTGCCCGGCCGGACAACACAACTCGGCCAATGCTCCCAATCGTCCGGAAGGAGAGCGCGCGCGGCGCGCGCCTCTCCGGAGGTGACATGTTCCACGCCTATCAAGGCGCCCAAGCGTTGAATCAATTGTTCGGTTTCCACAGGGCGCTATTCTGCTCAGTCGCGACCGAATCCTTCCAGGTCAAGGAATGCGGCGCGGTCATTCAGTTCACGGCGAAGTCGGGGTACGCGGGATTGTCCGAGAGACCCCGGCCTGCCCCGGAGACTTTCGGGGACCCTTTCGGGGAAATCCCGGCCTAGGTCTACTAAGTCCGCCTGAGCGGACTCAATGCAGGACCCGAATAGCCTTTTGGTTGCAGTACTTTAGCGCCGCGTCCTCCATGTCGCCGACGCTCGCTAGGGTACAATCGTAAGAAAACCGGCAAGGAACCCCGATGAAATCATTCGCCTGGAACGCCTCCGCTGTCACTGCATCACTCCTCGTACTCAATTGCACTCCCCACGCAATCGCGCAGGGAACGGCACAGGATTATGAACGCGCAAATAACCTGCGGCGCTTGACCGCGGGCAAGGTATTTCGCGCTGCGGTAACGCCTCACTGGATAGAGGGCACAAGCCGCTTCTGGTACCGTAACGATCTGCCGGAAGGTCGGCGCGCGTTTGTGCTCGTCGATCCGTCAGCGCCTTTGAAGAAGCCCGCGTTCGACCACGGCCGCCTCGCATCCGCCCTCTCCAAGGCTCTTGGCCGTACCGTTGCAGCGGATAAGCTCCCGGTTGAAAGCATCTCCTTTACCGGCTCAAAAATCCT
>JAYTEU010000303.1:0-3431 GCA_043734985.1 Chthonomonadaceae bacterium | reverse complement strand
CCATCGCGGTAAGCTGCTGCGTTCGCATCCCCATCATGGTGCGCTGGAGATCCTGCGAGGCCTGCGCGATGTCCAGTTCGTTGCGAACGGTCTGGTTTATGTTGGCGGCAAGGAGCGAGCGATCGTTCGTGAACTCGAAAACGCAGTCACCGACGGCCTGTCCCGGACGGTTCACCACGACGTCATCGTACAGCACCTCGACCTTGGCGACGCGGAAAGCGCCGACCGAGTGCCGCTCCAACTCAAGCTCCGCGAGCACGGTCCGAACGGTGCCGCGCTCCATGTCCGGCACGTTCACCTCGACAATGCGGCCGTTGATCGTGGGCTGATAGCCGAGCACCTGGCGCGGATTGACCCACCTGGAGAGCTGGAATCGCAGGCGCACGTTCTTCGCCACGACTGTCATGAGGGTTTCAAGCTCGCGCCGGAAAACCTCCGGAATCAGGTCCGGCCGCTGAATGTAGTAGTAGTTGCCACCGCTTCTGCGGGCGATTCCCGCCATCAGCTCCTCGTTGTATTCGCTGCCGAAACCGAGGGCCGTGATCGAGATGCCCTGCGCCTTGTGCTGCGCGACCTGCTGAACGATGGACCCGAAATCCTTCAGCCCGGAGGTCGGTTCGCCGTCCGTGAGCACCAGCACCCGGCTGACATACCCGGGCGTCTGGGCCTGTACCTGAGCGATCTGCATACAGGCCGCCATGAGGCCATCGTAAAGATTGGTGGTGTTTCCCACTTCCAGCCGCCGGATATGCTCTTTCACCAGCGCTTTGTTGACGACGCGGCGCGCGGGCATCAGCACATCGACCTGCTCCTCGAAAGTCACGATAGACAGGATGTCGTTCGGCTCCAGCATATCCACGACGTATTCGCAGGCGCGCTTGACATATTCGAGGGGCTCGCCCTCCATGCTTCCGGAGCGGTCGATACACAGGCAGACGTTAATGGGGGCGCGCCTCCCGATCTGCTGCCCGCTGGCCTTGATCACGACGAGCGCGTGCTCCCGGCTGATCTCGGGCGCCATCGCGTAGCGGTTGCCGGCAAGGCACTCCACTTCGATGGTTTCCATCGGCATTCCCATGGCGGTGCGCATCGGGTCGACGCCCATCTGGGTACGGCCCACGCCCATCTGCGTCGCGCCCGCTCCCATCTGGGTGCGCGTGCCTACTACCGTTGGCTGAACGCCTGCGGGCTGTACGGAATTCTGTCCCATGACCTGCGTCTTATCTTGCATCGACTTCTCCTGTTCCAGCTAACCCGTTGGCACTTCATTCGTATCTAAATTTGCTGGAGCCGAACTGTACTATGTCGCCGGGAACGATCTCCATTGGGGTGGCGAGCCGCTGCCCATTTACGAACGTGCCGTTGGACGAGCCGAGATCCATGACGATCACTGCGCCGTTCTCCTGAGCCAGCCGGGCGTGCCCCCGCGAAACCGTTATATCAGCGGCGAGGCTGATATCCTTCCCGACCTCGCGACCCACTTCCATATTCGAGCCCTGCAGCGCAAATACCTGCCCTGCATAGGGACCGTCGACGCCCACAAGTCGGCCGACTGCCGCGGCCATGCCGATCGGAGCGCCGAACCCTCCCGCCATGGTTGCGGTGGCATTGTAACCGACGGGTTCCTCCGCAAATCCAGAAGGCGCGGCGCTGCCCATGGGCGGGAATGCAGGCATGGCTCCTGGGCCGCCGCCGGCTCCCAGGCTGCATCGGCAATTGCCGGAAGCGTCCTTTGGCGCGCCGCAAAACGAGCATAAGTGAGAGGGAATGGGAACGCTCGAAGAGCCCGCCTTCTTGAGCGCCATGGCGTCCGCATTAGGCTGCGTGAGTCGCGTGGCGGTCGCCTTCTCATGAAACAGAATTCTGTGCGACCCGATCTGAATCATGTCGCCGTCGTGAAGCATCTGCTCGGACTGTGGCGCCACGCGCTGCCCGTTGACAAGCGTGCCGGACGGCGTATCGGCGGCGAGCAGAAAATGCCTTCGACCGTCCGCGCGGATCGCCGCGTGCTGCACGCCTACGGACGAGTCGCCGAAGAGCGGCACATCGCATCGCTCGTCGCGGCCAAGCAGGTTCATCGCCTTGTAAAGGATGAAGTCCTTGCCCTCGTTTCTCCCCGCCAGCACTTTCACCCAGGCCTGCTTGAGCAGCTCTTCCACGAGACCGATGAAGAAACCGGTTAGTGCGCCGATACCGGTGAAGCAGATGGCGCGGCCAATTCCGCCGACATCAATACAGCCTCGTGCGCCAAGGGCAGACTGTACCGGGAGGGTGCTCGAAGAGACGATGTCAAAAATGAATCCGGTGATCGTCCCACCAAGAAATCCGCCGATTGCGCCGTACAGGATGCGTTTGGGATTTAGAGTAGAGATCGCGACACCGGTGCCGATACCTAGCCCCCACAGTCCCACTTGGGCTGCGCGGGCTAAGATTTGCAGCGTGTAAGAAAATACGGAAGGATTGTCGATCGTTCGGTGATGGCCACCCAGCGCATTGTAGGCAATGCCGCCCAGGTTGTTGCCGATGGTGCCGATAACAATCGCCGCCATTACGCCGATACCCATGCCGATTGCAAGCTTGCGTGGGTTCTGGTCTACGATCCCGTCAACCGCGCCCAGAAAGATTCCAATACAGCCGCAAACGGATAGGATCGAAATAAACGCGGCCTGGGCTGCGGCGGGCGTGTTCCCGACTTCCCGGCACACGCCGTCCTGCATCACCAATAGTGAGTTATAGTCGATCAGGCGTTCTTGAACGAACCATCCTAAAAAGCCCCCAATCGAACCCGCTATCAATCCGACTAAAATGCGCGACCGCATTGTTTACTCCCGAGCCAAATCCAATTGTGAAGTGTTAGGCCTCGAACCGGAACCGCGTTAATCCGATCTGCACTTCGTCGCCCGGGCGCAGCGTCTGCGGGGTCTGGCTCGCAACCCGGACGCCGTTTACGAACGTGCCGTTGGAAGAGGCGTTATCGACCAGCACGAACTGGCCGGCGCTGGACTGGATCGTCGCATGACGGCGCGAGGCGTTCGTATCGTTAGGCAGCGCCACGGTATTCCCGGCGTCCCGGCCGATGTCGGCGGAGGGCACGTTGATCGGAAAGATATTCCCCGCGTAGGAGCCGGCCGTGGCCACCAGGCGAGGACCATCGGCAATCGGCGCTGCGCCCACTATTCCTACCGGACCGCCACCCGCGAAGGGGTCCGCAGTGCCTTCCGTGATCGGCTGAACCGGTGCCCGCGTCGGCTTAAACGGATCGGGCATTCCGCCAACTCCAGCCGCAACCGGTCCGGTGTTAATTCCCAATTTGTCCAGCGCGTCTTTCAGTCTTCCGGTCTTGTAGGCCCAGAATACTCCGTAACCGACCGCCGCAAGGAACATCAGGCTCACCACCGTACTGACGATGGAATTCAGCGGATTGCCTTCCG